>NZ_FMUD01000013.1:0-137156 GCF_900100825.1 Agrobacterium sp. DSM 25558
GACGGCAAACTGGGTATCCGCCGCATCCCTGGTCTTCTGTGCTTCACGCTCGATGCGTTCCTTTTCGGACACGCTGCGGTTTGCTTCGGTTTCCTGTTCGAGACGGATTTTCTCGAGAGCGTTATCGCGGAAGATGGAAACGGCCTGCGCCATCTGGCCGACTTCGTCCCTACGATCCTGCCCATCGACGGGTGCTGCCGTCTGGCCCTGTGCCAGCGTCATCATGCGTTCACGCAGGTTCGCGATGGGTGTGGTGATGCCCTTGGCCGCAACGATCAGAGCCGCGATGATACCGAGTGCGAAGGTGATGCCAACGACCAGAAGAGACATGAGAATGGTGGAGTCTGTCTGCTCCGTGAGGCCATCACTTTGAAGAACAACGTCTTTCGTCAGTTGGTCAAGAAAGGCAGCTGTGTCGTTTGCCATTGGCAGGATCAGTGCGTCTGCCTTAGCCAGCGTCGCTGTCGCCTGTTCGTCCTGATCTGCCTGTCCAAACTGAACAGCCTGATCTGTTAGCACTATGATGTCTTTTGCTCTCACAGTTAGAGCTTCGATTTTCGCTGCTTCACGTGGAAGCGCATCCTTGGCGTTTTGTAAGCGCCTTACCAACTTGGCTTTGCTGTCGTTGTAGAATTCAACAGCAGTTTTAAATCTTGGGTCGCTTGCTGGGTAAGTTAATGCTTGATAGGCACCATAAGCAATTGCGACAAGATTTCGGTTTGCGCGAGCCAATTCAAGGCTCGCTGCGTTGTCGCCCTTGATGAAGTTGGAATAGTTGGTATCCCCAGACTTATAGCTGCTTGATATAAAAGCCGTTGCGCCCAGTCCAACGACGCACAGAGGGATAATCAAAACCAGTATTTTTGTGCGAATGCTCGCATGCTTTAGAAACATCTGTCCTCACAGTCGGGCTATTGGTTTGAACACACAGACCCGCCGAGTCATGGCCGTAAAAAACGGTCGCAAACCCTGTAAAAAGGCCAGATTGTTCGGAGTTTTGATACATGACAGGTGGGTGCACCATCATGGCGACCGGGTTGATTTACTGCCAGTCGTTTGATTAGATGATTGTAGTTTAGAACTAATTAATTTGGCTTTTTGCCTCGATCAATTCTTCGGTTTTTGAGAAGAGACGGAGGCCCGTTTTTGTATCGTTGCACTGGTCTGCTCAACCCGTATGTAATCGCTGTTTCAAGTCGCGATGCCTCGTCATCACCCGAAATAAAGAGCATCTGCAGAGATAATTATGCCAAGTGAACGCAGCTTGCAACAATGAAAATACAACTTTTACAATAATATTTACGATTGGCAACTTTTAGAGGTGCAAGCTTGGTGAGCTTTTAATGGCGTGTCAGCTTGCAGATAGCGGCGGATTCTTTCCATCTTTCCATCGAAAGCCGCGTTGGCGATATGATCAGCCGCCAGGCTTAAATTGCGCGGTGACCACGTGGCGGTTGCCGGGATATGTCAGCTGAACATAGGTTACAGGGCCGTTAGGCCCCCATGTCAGGCGCTCGATCAGGAGACACGCATCTCGTGGAGCGATATCGAGGTTCTTCGTCTCTTTCGGCCCTGCGGTGATCGCCTGAATGCGATGTTCAGCGGTCGTCCAGGGGATTTGCGACAAGAGCCAAGGGCCGGGCGCAAGGCTTTTGAAATCGAAGTCTGCGGCTTGTGGAACAACCGCGAGACTGATGAGGCGCTCCTCCAGGCAAAAGGGCTTTTCACTGGCGTAGTGCAGGCATGCCACCTCAATCACCGCATGCGGTGTGGAAAGTGTGAGACGACGAATATCTTCCGCGCTCGCCTGTCTCTTCCTGAGCGAGAGCACCTTGTATCGATAGGCGAGGTGTAGGGAGCTGACCTCTTCCTTGATATCATGGATATCGAGAATGGCCGATTGCGCACGGGGTTGTGTAACGAAACTGCCGGATTTTTTTCGCCGCTCGATCAGCCCTGCTTTGGCCAGTTGGCTCATGACCTTGTTGACGGTCATGCGGGAACACGAATAGGACGCCGCCATGTCCACCTCGAATGGCAGGCGGTGGCCGGGTTGCCATTCGCCGGACATGATGCGGCTTTCAATGTCGTTCAATATGCGCTGGTGCAAGGTTTCGTCCTTGCCTGTCTTTTCCGTCACTGATTGTCGCTCTCGGTGAAAATTCAAGGCGTGGTGTAACCCGGTACAAGGACAAACAGAAACAAAATATCAGCGCGTCAGAAGATCGGCCATCGCCGCGTTAAACCGGCCAGAAATTTCGGCGCGATGGATATGCCGACCCGCCTGTACCTGTTTGCGCCCTGCAGACCAGACGGCATCCACGGCGACGCCACCGGCAAAAATCCAGTGGTCGAGCAGCTGGTCCTCGGAAAGGTAAGGCACGGCGCTTGTGTCGAGCGACACGATATCGGCACCGCCCCCTTCGATCAGCCCGGACTTTGCCTGAAGTGCTGCATTGCCGCCCAATCGCGCCTGTTCAAACAATTTGCGCCCGGTGGAGCCACCCGCATCGGCCACGACATTGCGTGCACGCAGCGCCAGCCGCTGCGAATATTCCAGCATCCGCAACTCTTGCGCCACCGATGTCAGGATATTGGAATCCGAACCGATGCCGTACCGGCCACCTTCTGCGAGGAAAGATGGTGCCGGAAAGACGCCGTCGCCGAGATTGGCCTCCGTAATGGGGCAAAGGCCAGCAACGGCACCGCTTTGCGCCATCCGTCGGGTCTCGTCTTCGGTCATGTGGGTTGCGTGTATCAGGCACCAGCGGTCATCGACCGGAGCGTGGTCTAAAAGCCATTCCACAGGCCTTGCGCCGGACCAGGCAACACAGTCCTCGACCTCCTTCACCTGCTCCGCCACGTGAATATGAACCGGGCCACCCGCTGCCAGCGGCAGGATCTCATCCAGCTGTTGGTCGGTCACTGCGCGCAGGCTGTGCGGCGCTATGCCGAGAACACCGCCGGGCAGGTCTGCCAAGACCTTTGCGGCACCCTCCATCACCCGTCCATAGCTTTCGACGGAATGAATGAACCGCCGTTGGCCATCGATGGGCGGCTGGCCACCGAAGCCCGAATGAGCATAGAACACCGGCAGCAATGTCAGCCCGATGCCGGTGGCAGTACTGGCGGCACCGATCCGCTCCGCCATCTCGGCGATATTGGCGTAGTGAGCGCCATCCTTATCATTGTGCAGATAATGGAATTCGCCGACGCGACAATACCCAGCTTCGAGCATTTCCATATACAGCTGCGCGGCCACTGCCTCTACATGATCGGGTGTCATGGACAAAGCAAAACGGTACATGACCGTGCGCCAGCTCCAGAAGCTGTCATCGGCCGGTCCGCGAATTTCGGCAAGGCCGGCCATGGCGCGCTGAAAGGCGTGGCTGTGAAGGTTCGGCATGGCCGGCACCAACACAGATGTCCGCTCGTCACCCGGCTGTGGCTGCGTGCCGACCGTCAATGAACAGATCAGCCCACCCTCGATTTCAAGCCGCACGTCACGCGCCCAACCCGTGGTCAGCAGCGCGGATTTTGCATGGATCGCGTTCATCAAACCCTCTTCCGATTGCCTGACATCGAGACCGTCATCGGGGGTGATCTCGATTTTTTGTCTTGCCAAGATATTTAATATGTATAGACATGTTATTACCAAAGGAAAGGCGTAAATCTGATGTCGGGAGATATTTTTTCGAAAACCAGTCACGCCGATGTGTCGCCAAGCCTCTGGCTCAATGCGCGCATCGCGACCTTCGATGCGATGAAAACAGGTCTCGGCACCATCGAAAATGGCGCTGTCCTTGTCCAAGGCGGCCGCATCACCTGGGTTGGCGAAGCCCATTCCGTGCCGGTCGATATGGCGCAGGGCGCTCATGTGCACGATCTCGGCGGACGATGGCTCACACCCGGTTTGATCGATTGCCACACCCACCTTGTCTATGGCGGCAATCGTGCGCGCGAATTCGAAATGCGTCTGGAAGGGGCAACCTATGAAGAGGTGGCACGCGCCGGTGGCGGTATCGTCTCTTCCGTCAAGGCAACCAATGCGCTTTCGGTGGAAGAACTGGTCGAAGCCACATTGCCCCGGCTCGATACTCTCCTTGCGGAAGGCGTGACGACCATCGAGATCAAGTCCGGTTACAGCCTCAATATCGATGGTGAACTGCGCATGCTGAAGGCTGCGCGCGCGCTAGAAACGATCCGCCCGGTCCGCGTCGTCACTTCCTATCTGGCCGCCCATGCGGTGCCGGTCGAATACAAAGGCCGCAATGGCGATTACATCGAAGACGTGGTTCTGCCGGGTTTGCGGCAGGGCCATGCTGAAGGGCTGATCGATGCCGTCGACGGATTTTGTGAAGGAATCGCCTTCTCATTGGACGAGATTGCCCGTGTGTTCGATGTTGCCAAGGCACTGGGCATTCCCGTGAAGTTGCATGCGGAACAGCTTTCGGATCTCGGCGGTGCCAAGCTCGCGGCCTCCTATGGTGCGCTTTCGGCGGACCATCTCGAATATCTCGATGACGATGACGCGCGCGCCATGGCGGCGGCCGGAACGGTTGCCGTGCTGCTTCCGGGTGCCTTTTACGCCATCAACGAAACACGCAAGCCCCCGGTCGCAGCGCTTCGTGCCGCTGGAACACACATCGCGATTGCCACCGACAGCAACCCCGGCACGTCGCCGCTCACCTCGCTTCTGTTGACGATGAACATGGCCGCCACGCTGTTTCGTCTCACCGTCGAGGAATGCCTGGCCGGTGCGACACGCGAGGCGGCACGCGCGCTCGGCCTGTTGGAAGAGACCGGCACGATCGAGGTCGGCAAATCTGCGGATTTCGCCGTCTGGTCAATCGAAAGCCCGGCCGAGCTTGTCTACCGCATCGGCTTCAATCCGCTGTTCACACATGTCTTCAAGGGAAAGAGAATAGATCGATGACCATCACCCTCAAGCCCGGCCAGGTTTCCCTGAAGGATCTGGAAGTGATTTACTGGACCGGCGAACCGGCCCGGCTCGATTCCGTTTTCGACAAGGGTATCGAGAAGGCGGCCGCTCGCATTGCCGAGATCGCCGCCGGGAATGCGCCGGTTTACGGCATCAATACCGGTTTCGGCAAGCTGGCGAGCATCAGGATCGATGCTGCCGATGTCGCCACGCTGCAGCGTAATCTCATTCTGTCCCATTGCTGCGGCGTCGGTCAGCCGCTGGCGGACAACATCGTGCGCCTGATCATGGCGCTGAAGCTGATCTCGCTTGGACGCGGCGCATCCGGCACAAGGCTTGAACTGGTGCGACTGATCGAAGCCATGCTCGAAAAGGGCGTTATCCCGGTCATCCCGGAAAAAGGCTCCGTTGGCGCATCCGGCGATCTGGCTCCACTTGCCCATATGGCTGCTGTTATGATGGGTGAAGGTGAAGCATTGTTCAACGGTGGGCGGTTGAACGGCCGCATCGCACTGGAGCGCGCCGGTCTCACACCGGTGGTTCTGGCCGCGAAGGAAGGGTTGGCACTCATCAACGGCACACAGGTGTCTACGGCGCTGGCGCTGGCCGGACTGTTCCGCGCCCACCGTGCAGCACAATCGGCTCTGATCACCGGGGCGCTGTCCACCGATGCCGCGATGGGCTCGTCTGCACCCTTTCACCCTGATATCCACACGCTGCGTGGCCATAAAGGCCAGATTGATGCCGCTGCGGCCTTGCGGGATCTGCTCAAGGGTTCGGTCATTCGCGAAAGCCATATCGAAGGTGATGAGCGCGTTCAGGATCCATATTGCATCCGTTGCCAGCCGCAGGTCGATGGTGCCTGCCTCGATCTTTTGCGCTCCGTTGCCCGCACGCTTGAAATCGAAGCCAATGCGGTGACGGACAACCCGCTGGTGCTGTCGGATAATTCTGTGGTGTCCGGCGGCAACTTTCACGCCGAGCCGGTGGCTTTCGCCGCCGACCAGATTGCGCTCGCCGTGTGTGAAATCGGTGCGATTGCGCAGCGCCGCATCGCTCTGCTGGTCGATCCGGCGCTCAGCTACGGCCTGCCGGCGTTTCTCGCCAAAACACCGGGCCTCAACTCCGGCCTGATGATCGCCGAGGTCACTTCTGCCGCGCTGATGTCGGAAAACAAACAGATGTCGCACCCGGCTTCCGTCGATTCGACGCCCACTTCGGCTAACCAAGAAGACCATGTCTCCATGGCCTGCCATGGTGCGCGTCGCCTGTTGCAGATGACCGACAATCTCTTCTCCATCATCGGCATAGAGGCGCTAACCGCGGCTCAGGGCATCGACTTCCGCGCACCGCTCGTCAGCAGTCCGGAGCTGACCAATGCCATCGCTGCAATCCGCAACGTCGTGCCCACATTGGAGGTCGATCGTTACATGGCTGACGACCTCAAGGTGGCAAGCGATCTGATCGCCACCGGTGCTTTGAATGCTGCGGTTTCCGCTGGCATCCTTCCGGTTCTGGAGGCGTGAATGAGTGTCTTTGACGTCAAACAGGGGTCATCGCCCGTCATTCTCGGCTTTCCGCACACCGGAACCGACGTTCCGTCTGCGATATGGGACCGGCTGAACGACAACGGCCGTATGCTTGCCGATACCGACTGGCATATTCATCATCTCTACGATGGGTTGTTGCCTGACGTGACGACCGTTCGCGCCACGTTCCATCGTTATGTCATCGATGCCAATCGCGATCCCGAAGGGGCAAGCCTCTATCCCGGCCAGAACACCACCGGCCTTGTGCCCGACACCGATTTCGATGGTGCCGCGATCTGGAAGTATGGCGAGGAGCCGACCGAGGCCGATATCGCAGCCCGGCGTGTCGCGTTCCACGCGCCTTATCACGCAGCACTCGCCGCCGAGATCGAGCGTGTGAAGGCAATCCACGGGGTTGCTGTGCTCTATGATTGCCACTCCATTCGCTCGCACATTCCGTTTCTGTTCGACGGCAGATTGCCCGATTTCAACATCGGCACGGATATGGGCATGACCTGTCATCCGGCAATCGAAGCGGCAACATTCGATGTTGCTACGAAGGCGGGAGGCTATACCAGCATCCTCAACGGTCGTTTCAAGGGCGGCTGGACGACACGTCATTATGGCAGGCCGGAAGCCGGCGTTCACGCGATCCAGATGGAACTGGCGCAGGTGACGCACTTGAAGGCGGAAATGCCGCCCTTCGATTACGACGAAGCCAAGGCCGACAAACTTCGTATCCATCTCAAGGAAATTCTCACGCGCATCGAAGCTTGTGCGCTGACGTTTTCAAAACAAGCAAGGGGAACCAGATGACCAATCCTCGTCACAATATTCGCGATGTCCGTGCCGCCCGTGGCACCGAGTTGACCGCAAAATCCTGGATGACCGAAGCGCCTTTGCGTATGCTAATGAACAATCTCGATCCCGAAGTGGCCGAAAATCCGCATGAGCTGGTTGTCTATGGCGGCATTGGGCGTGCTGCCCGCACATGGGCGGACTTCGACCAGATCGTCGCAACGCTGCGCGATCTCAACGAAGACGAGACGCTGATGGTCCAGTCCGGCAAGCCGGTCGGCGTGTTTCGCACCCATAAGGATGCTCCGCGCGTTCTCATTGCCAATTCCAACCTCGTGCCGCATTGGGCAACCTGGGATCATTTCAACGAGCTCGATAAAAAAGGTCTGGCCATGTACGGCCAGATGACCGCAGGTTCGTGGATTTACATTGGCAGCCAGGGCATCGTGCAGGGAACCTATGAGACCTTTATCGAAGCCGGTCGCCAGCATTATGGCGGCGATCTCACGGGCAAGTGGGTGCTGACCGGCGGCCTCGGTGGCATGGGTGGTGCCCAGCCGCTGGCCGCCGTCATGGCCGGTGCGTGCTGCCTTGCCATCGAGTGCAATCCTGATTCCATCGATTTCCGCCTGCGCACCCGCTATGTGGATGCCCGCGCCGAAACGCTCGATGAAGCCATGGAAATGATCGAGCGCTGGACTGCTGCCGGAGAAGCCAAGTCTGTCGGTCTTCTCGGAAATTGCGCTGAACTCCTGCCGGAAATGGTCCGTCGCGGCATTCGCCCGGATATGGTCACCGACCAGACCTCCGCCCATGACCCAATCAACGGCTACCTGCCGAAGGGCTGGACGATGGCTGAGTGGAAGGAGAAGCGTGAAAGCGATCCGAGAGCTGTCGAGAAAGCGGCCCGTGCCTCGATGCGCGAGCATGTCGAAGCGATGATCGCTTTTCAGGACATGGGCATCCCTACCTTCGATTACGGCAACAACATCCGCCAGATTGCCAAGGATGAGGGCCTTGAAAATGCATTTGCCTTTCCGGGCTTCGTTCCCGCCTATATCCGTCCGCTGTTTTGCCGTGGTATCGGCCCGTTCCGTTGGGCAGCACTTTCGGGAGATCCGGAAGATATTCGCAAGACCGATGCCAAGGTCAAGGAACTGACGCCCGGCAACAAGCACCTGCACAACTGGCTGGACATGGCGGCTGAGCGCATCGCGTTTCAGGGTCTGCCAGCACGCATATGCTGGGTCGGTTTGGGGGATCGTCACCGCCTTGGTCTGGCCTTCAACGAGATGGTCAGAACCGGTGAACTCTCCGCCCCTGTTGTCATCGGCCGTGATCATCTGGATTCGGGCTCCGTCGCCTCACCCAACCGCGAGACGGAAGCGATGAAGGACGGCTCGGATGCCGTGTCCGACTGGCCGTTGCTCAACGCGCTTTTGAACACCGCGTCGGGTGCAACCTGGGTCTCGCTGCATCACGGTGGCGGCGTCGGTATGGGCTTTTCCCAGCATTCTGGTGTTGTCATCTGCGCCGATGGCACCGACGATGCGGCGCGCCGTCTGGAGCGGGTGCTCTGGAATGACCCGGCAACTGGCGTCATGCGCCATGCCGATGCGGGCTATGACGCCGCCTTGGAGTGCGCCAAGGGAAAGGGCCTGCGTCTGCCCGGCATTCTGGGAAACTGATCAACGATGAAAATTCTGCGTGCTGGTGATTACAAGCGCATGCCGTGGAAAAACGGCAAGGGAGAGACGGTGGAGATCGCCGTTTTTCCGCCGGATGCGTCCATCGACACCTTTGACTGGCGCATCAGCATGGCCTCTGTTGTCGAGGACGGGGCCTTTTCGACATTTGAAAATATCGACCGGACGCTGGTCGTCCTCAGCGGTGAGGGCATCACGCTTTTCGTGGATGGATCAGACCCTGTCGAACTGCGGCAAAACTCCGAGCCACATCGCTTTGCGGCAGATACGCCGACCTTTGCCACGCTGCTGGACGGACCGATCACCGATCTCAACATCATGGTCCGTCGCGGCAGGGCGGTATGCCATGTCCGACGTCAGGCATCGGGGTTAGTGGAAGCATCCGTCACGGGTACCACAGTGGTATTCGCTCTTGATGCATGCACGAAGGACGGGCTTCAACATCTTGCACCTAACGATTGCGTGGTCCTTGATTCGGGTGACGTGTTGGCGCTGGATGGTGACGACAATTCGTCCGTCCTTGTTGTTTCGACAACCACCACATGATGCCGCCATCAGCGGTCCGTTTGTTCGTTCGACCAGATCACGGTTCGAAATGAATGGCGCTCCATATGCAATGGCTTCGAAACGTCATTAGCGCAGACTTTCGTGCACCTAACGGATATAATTCGGAAACTCCGCACTAATCAGATCAATGATCGACAGAGTGCCTGACAAGTGGTTCCGCAACGCTGATGTCGCCGCTTCCGGATTTCCGGAAGCGATTGCTGAGACTATGGCCTCGTGATCGGCAATCACCGTCTGCAATTTGCCGGGCATCGGCAAGTTGAGGCGGCGCAGACGATCGATATGGACGCTCTGGCGACGAACATTGGCCCAAAGTTGGGTGATACCTGCCATCTCGTAAAGCCTACGATGGAAATCGCGGTCGATGCTATCAAAGATATCGTAGGTATCCGGTGAAGCGACGGCTTTTTGGCGGGTAAGCAATACCCCAAGCTCCGAGGCGGTCTTTTCCGGAGCATCGGTTGTCAACCGCCGCACGGCTTCCAGTTCGATTGACAGCCGCTGGAACTGCGCTTGCATGGCGTGGTCGATATCTATTTTGGCGACCACCGTCGCATATTGCGGATACACATCGACAAGACCTTCCTCCTGAAGGCGCATAAGAGCATCGCGAACCGGTGTCTGGCTGATGCCAAATTCCAGCTGGAGCGAGGCGCGAGAAAGCACCGTTCCCGGCACGAGCTCGACCTTGATGATCCGCTCATGCAGGATCTCGTGTACTTGCAACGCAACCTGCCGCGACCGGTCCAGTTGTCCACTTCTCGTCATGTCACGCCTCACACATTTTTCTGCCAATCACCAAATCACAAATAGCGGGTTGATGCACTGATGTTTTAGTGCTTTAATAAGAAATCAGCATTCTTATGAGTGCGAGGTAGGCCGGGAGGGCCTGCAATCAGGGAGGATAACATGCGACTGTTCATCGGCGGCGTAGCCGCAATCGCTCTTGCCCTCGGGCTTGCCAGTCCAGGCTTGGCTCAGGAAAAAACCAAACTTTCGATCACCCGCCAACCGGGTATTCTTTATCTTGCCAGCCATGTGATGGAGACACAGAAGCTGATCGAAAAAGAAGCGGCAGCCGATGGCTTGCCCGATGTTACTGTCGAATGGCGCACATTCAGCGGTGGCGGTGCTCAGACCGATGCGTTGCTGGCTGGCAATGTCGATGTCGTCAATACGGGTACCGGCAACCTGCTGCTGCTTTGGGACCGTACCCGTGGCAAGGTGAAGGGCATCATCACCAGTTCCGCACAGCCCGTGATCATGGTTTCCAACGATCCGCGCATCAAATCACTGAAGGACATCGACCAAGGCGACAAGATCGCGGTGCCGACCGTCGGGATTTCCACTCAGGCGATCCTTTTGCAGATGGCGGCGGCAAAACTTTACGGGGATGATCAGGTCAAGAAATTCGATCCCAACACCGTGCAGCTTGGCCATCCCGATGCTGTCGCGGCCATCGCCAATTCGCAGCATGAGGTGAAGAACCACTTCTCCGCACCTCCCTTCCAGTATGTCGAACTGAAGCAGCCCGGCGTCCACAAGGTCACGGACTCCCGCGAAATTCTCGGCGGTGCCCTGACGCAGGCGACCTTCTTTACCACAACGGCCTTTGCCGAGGGCAATCCGAAACTGGTCAAGGCGTTGCGGGCCGCAACCGAGGAAGCCGTCGCTTTCATTAAGAAAGATCCGAAGGCTGCGCTGGAAGCCTATAAGACTGTTTCGGGCGACAAGACCAGCCTGGATGACCTTATGGCCATGCTCAAAGAACCCAACATGGACGAGTGGCGCACAGACCCGCAAGGCACAATGAAATTTGCGGAACATTTGCACAAGATTGGCACGCTGAAGTCTATGCCGACAGCTTGGACGGACTATTACCTTCCCGACAGCGCCTATCTGAACGGCAACTGACGCCCGTTTTCTCTGCAACGGCGCTGGCCGCCGTTGCTTTCCTTTTCCACTGCCTTGCTTCAAAGGAGTGAATTCTATGCTGGATGCCCCTGTCGCCGCCACCCCGCGCATTACACCGTCACCGGAAAAGGCGCCGCTTCTGTCCGTCGATCGGGTGACCCTGCGTTACAAGACACCGAATCTGCTGATCACCGCGACTGAAGATGTCAGCTTCACGGTGCGTGAATCCGATCGTTTCGTGCTGCTGGGGCCATCTGGCTGCGGGAAATCCACACTCCTGAAAGCTGTTGGCGGGTATATGACGCCGTCTGCCGGCACGATCCACATCAATGGCCGCCAAGTAAAGGCACCGGGGCCGGACCGGATGATGGTCTTTCAGGAGTTCGACCAGTTGATGCCGTGGAAGACGGTACTCGAAAACGTCATGTTCCCGCTGTCGGTCGCGCGCAAGCTGCCAAAGGCAGAGGCGGAGGAGGTCGCGCGCCATTACATCGACAAGGTGAAGCTGACCCGGGCCGTGGATAGCTATCCGCACACCCTGTCCGGCGGGATGAAGCAGCGCGTGGCGATTGCCCGCGGCATGGCCATGCAGCCTGACATCCTTTTGATGGACGAGCCTTTTGCCGCCCTCGACGCGCTCACCCGTCGGCAAATGCAGGATGAGTTGCTGCAGCTTTGGGAAGACACCAAATTCACCGTTATCTTTGTTACCCATTCGATTGCCGAGGCCATCAAAATCTCTAACCGCATCCTGCTTCTGTCACCCCACCCTGGACGGGTAAAGGCAGAGGTGATCGACGTCGACAAGGTGAGCCATGAGGATGGCAGCGCTGCGACACTTGAGCGCGACATTCACAATCTCCTGTTCTCATCCGAACCCGGCCATAAGGAATAGAGTCATGCTGTCGTCCAACATCATTCTCGCCGCCGATGTGGCCGCCTCTAAGCCGCATGACAACATCAAGCCGGTCGAGCAAAAGCTGAGCGCTTTCGAAACCCTTTGGGGGATCAGCGCTCTGCGCAAGACGTTGCTGATCCTGATCCTTGCCGCGATTTGGCAAATTTACGCTTCCTACCTCGACAACCCCCTGCTTTTTCCTACCCTGAGCGACACGATTTCCACGCTGATCGACCGGTTTATCGATGGTACCTTGCCAGCGCGTATAGGGACGACTCTGCAGATATTGTTCATGGGATATGCCATTGGCACGGTACTGGCCGCTCTACTGACAATTCTCGCCATCAATACCCGCATCGGCACGGATTTTCTTGAAACGATGACGGCGATGTTCAATCCGCTGCCAGCCATTTCACTGCTGCCGCTCGCCCTCATCTGGTTCGGCCTCGGCGCGTCCAGTCTCGTCTTCGTGCTGATCCACTCCGTATTGTGGGCTGTGGCGCTCAATACGCATTCCGGCTTTCTGGGCGTGTCTCGGACATTGCGCATGGTCGGTGCTAATTACGGCCTGACGGGCATTTCCTATGTCCTGCGCATCCTTGTGCCAGCAGCCTTTCCCTCCATTCTGACAGGTCTGAAGATTGGCTGGGCGTTTGCCTGGCGTACGTTGATCGCAGCCGAACTCGTCTTCGGCGTTTCGTCAGGACAGGGCGGTCTTGGCTGGTTCATTTTCGAGAACCGTAATCTTCTCGATATTCCCGCTGTCTTCGCCGGCCTGCTCACCGTTATCATCATCGGCCTGATTGTTGAAAACCTGATCTTCCAGACGATCGAGCGCCACACCATCCAAAAGTGGGGCATGAAAGAATAGCGCCACCTTTCCCCGTTTATCCCGCAACAGGTTATCGCAATGCCAGACATCCCCACCAGGAAGACAACTGAAACGCTTCGAAGCGCACGATGGTTCGCACCCGACGACCTGCGCAGCTTCGGTCACCGCTCGCGCATGATGCAGCTCGGCTATAGCGAGGAGGATTTTCGTGACAAGCCGATCATCGGCGTTCTCGACACTTGGTCCGAACTCAACACCTGTCATGCCCACTTCAGGGAGCGGGTGCAGGACGTAAAGCGCGGCGTGTTGCAGGCTGGCGGCTTTCCGGTCCAGATGCCGTCGCTTTCGGTAGACGAAAGTTTCACCAAGCCGACGTCCATGCTCTACCGCAATATGCTGGCGATGGAGACCGAGGAAATGATCCACTCCCATCCGTTGGACGGTGTCGTTCTGATGGGTGGCTGTGACAAGACCACCCCCGGCCTCGTCATGGGCGCGATTTCGGCCGGTATTCCGATGATCTATCTTCCTGCCGGTCCAATGCTGCGCGGTAATTATGCCGGCAAGATTCTCGGCTCCGGTTCGGATGCCTGGAAATACTGGGACGAACGCCGGGCGGGTAACGTCACGGACGAGGAATGGCTGGGCGTTCAGGGCGGCATTGCCCGTTCGGCAGGAACATGCATGACCATGGGAACGGCCTCGACCATGACCGCAATTGCAGATGCCATGGGGCTGACATTGCCCGGCGCGTCCTCCATTCCCGCCGTCGATGCGAACCACCAGCGCATGGGTGCGGATTGCGGTCGGCGAATCGTCGAGATGGTGTGGGAAGACCTGACGCCTGATCGCATCATCACGGAAGCTGCCTGCCGCAATGCGGCGGTCGTCGCCATGGCGACCGGATGCTCCACAAATGCCGTGGTGCACTTGATTGCCATGGCCCGGCGCGCGGGCGTCGATCTCACCCTCGACCATCTTGACGAACTCGGCCGGGTCACGCCGCTGATCGCCAATGTTCGCCCGTCCGGCAAGGACTACCTCATGGAAGACTTTTTCTATGCGGGCGGTCTGCGGGCTCTGATGAAGCAAATCGAAGACAGGCTCGATCTCTCCGCGATGACGGTGACTGGCCGCACGATGGGCGAAAACCTCGAGGGTGCGAAAGTTTATAATGACGATGTCATCCGTCCGCTGACGAACCCGGTCTATCATGAAGGTTCGCTTGCAGTGGTGCGCGGTAATCTCTGCCCGAACGGTGCCGTGATGAAGCCTGCGGCCTGCGACCCGAAATACCATGTGCACCAGGGGCCAGCGATGGTTTTCGACAGCTACCCCGAGATGAAGAAGGCGATAGACGACGAAAATCTCGATGTCACGCCGGAGCACGTTCTGGTGCTGCGCAATGCCGGGCCGCTCGGCGGGCCAGGTTTCCCGGAATGGGGCATGTTGCCTATTCCAAAAGCGCTGATCAAACAGGGCCATCGTGATATGTTGCGCATTTCGGATGCACGCATGTCGGGGACCAGCTACGGTGCCTGCATCTTGCACATTTCACCCGAAAGCTTCGTTGGTGGCCCGCTGTCTCTTCTCCGCAACGGCGACATCATCCGCCTCGATCTCCCTAATCGCAGCCTTGATATGTTGGTCGACGCCGATGAGATGGCCCGCCGCAAAGCCGCATGGCAGGCACCTGAACCCCGCTTTCAGCGTGGCTATGGTTGGATGTTCTCACGCCACGTAACGCAGGCTGACCAAGGCTGCGACTTTGATTTTCTCGAAACCGGTTTTGGCAAATCTGTTGGCGAGCCGGATATTTACTGAGTCGACCATCATACCAAAAGGAGCCACCATGACCGACTATGTGCTCAGCGACGCGACCCGAGCCAAATACAAGAAAATTTCGACAGCCTCGATCGCCACTGCACTCTTCAAACGAGGCTTGCGCAACCAATTCATTCAAGGCGTCGTACCCGTTGCCCCGAAGGCCGAAACCATGGTCGGTCAGGCTTTTACCCTGCGTTACATTCCCGCGCGTGAGGACCGCAATCCGATCACGATATTCCGCAACCCCGACCATCCGCAACGGGTTGCCATGGAAGCCTGCCCACCCGGTCATGTGTTGGTAATGGATGCTCGCAAGGACGCCCGAGCCGCAACGGCGGGCTCCATCCTCATCACCCGGCTCGCCTATCGGGGCGCTGCCGGCGTTGTCTCAGATGGCGGATTCCGGGATGCAGCGGGCATCGGCACGCTCGACATGCCCGCTTATTACGCAAAGCCCTCCGCCCCCACCAACCTGACGCTTCATGAGGCGATGGACATCAACGTACCCATTTCCTGCGGCGACGTCGCGGTCTTTCCCGGCGACGTTCTGGTTGGTGACCGTGATGGCGTCATGGTCATTCCCGCGCATCTTGCGGAGGAACTCGTAGACGAATGCGCTGGCATGGAGAGTTTCGAGGATTTCGTCATGGAGCAAGTCAAAGCCGGAGAACCCATCATCGGCCTTTACCCCTGCACTCGGGATGAACACCAAAAGAACTATGAAGCTTGGCGCGCAAAAAACGGTCGTTGATGCTGTCTAGACTCAATGAGTCTAAGCGGATTGTGAAAGAGGGTCGCGCTCGAATACAAACGGGTTTGCGACCCTCGTTACGATAGATCAGGCAGCTGTAGACGGCATCAATTCAAGATGGCCGTCTGGGATAAGCGTTTGCTTTGCGAGATGCCGCTCCAGTATCGTCAGGATATCGTAATCGACGCTTTGGTCGAATTTTCGTGCGAAGAGGTTGGGGCTTTCCTTCAAAGCAGCAGCATCCTCCCGCAGATAGGTTCTTGGCCGCAATTTTATGTCACCGTCCGGCACCCAGTCGATCATGCGCAGGTCGTCGTTGATCACCTCACCGTGCACTGATGTATTCATCATGACGGTCTGGAAAAACCCTTCGTCGGCGATGAAGGTGTTTTTGTAAAAGTCTTTGTACCGCTCGACGCGCACATCGTTGCATACGAATGAGCAGAACTTCCGACTGGTGATGATCCACTGATTACCAATGTAAGGCGTGACGTCCGCGAGGAACGCCCTCATGGTTGATGTCTGCTCGATCCGGTCACCTTTTTCGATGACGAATTCACCAATGCGGCGCATCGTATCGGGACGATATTTCTGCTGATCCTGAGCCTTGATATATTCGCAATTCGGGTTCTTACGCAGATAAGCCTTGATCTGGGCCTGGGTTTTCAACGGAAAGTCTTGGCCGCTCAGATTGATGAAGTGGCTCCAGTTCCTATCCATTGCGAGGAGGTGTTCCATGCCGCGAAGCTCGGCATCGACCAGACTGTAGCCTCCCCATAGTGCTGCACGTCCTTCCATGACCTCAGCATTGGGGTAGGGGCGCAGAAAATCACGTATCTCGGCATCGAGCGCAAAACCGGAATTCTTGTCGACATGGACAACATAGCTGTTGGCTGGATCGTAAATGGCTTTGAAGAGGCGCTTGAACTGTTCAGGAAACCGGTGAACGAGGATCAGATATCCGATCATGCCTCAACACCACGCGGGGATTTCGCGCACCAAAATGCGTCCGACTTGACGTATGCGTCTTTAAACGCCTCACAGGAAATGGTTGTCATGATTGATCCTTTCAGGATCGGGTGACGATCGTCACCCAATTTTGCGCAGCACCAAAGTGCGGAAATAGAACGAAAACACGTAGATCGCCACGTAAGTGAGCTTCACGGACAAGCGCTAAGAGCTTTAGTCAGCGTCGATATTCAGAGGCAGTTTGTTGCGATAACGTGGAAGATAATCAGCTCATCAGAGTTTGCTGATCTGGATATGCCCCACCCTCGCCAGCTTCAAGAGAACCCGGTACCCTCCGGAAGTCCGATGATGCTGTCGACAATAGCAACGACAAACTGCGCAGATGCAGGGCAGTTATCGTGCAATTGGGAATGTTCAAGAAGGATCCAGTTCTGGTCTGACCGGTGACTGCAAGATCACTTGTCATCACTGTTAACACCAAGCCGTCATTTCATTGCATAAATTCGCACAGGCGAGTCCGGCAACTGGCATCCGCCGCGTTGCGCTCGCTTGGCGAAGCATCTCCTTTGCGCTTAGACCAAATTCATCCTGACGTTGTGGGGTTCAAAGCCTGCGCGCTTCTAGACGCCGCTTGTCGCGCTCCACATATTCAAAGCCTAGATTTGTCAGGCGGAATTGGCGCTTCTGAAATTCGCCACGGATCAGTATGAAGCCCTGTTCTTCGGCTTCACCAAGTGTTTTCAGGCTCGTGCCTTTCGGCGGCGATTGCCAGTCCACGCCCACGGCACTGTGAAGTAATACCATTATCTTTATAATTTTCTTCTCCATGGCTGATGCATAAGGTCGTGTTGCCGCCCATTTACCACATATCCGTCGTCGCGATTGTCCATAAACTGGGGCTTGGACGATCACAATTGCTGGATTTAAGACAAAAGGGGCATCCACGCTTGAGAAAATATCGTATTTGCTCTTTACGATGATGCAAATAGTTCAGGCTGCCCATAAGGAATAATGCTGGATGCGCATGAAGTACGGTTTTGTTGGCTTAATTTTGTTGGTCGCGTCTTCAGCTTTTTCTCAAGAGCCTGCGGCACCCCCTGTTTTGGCACCGTCAAAAAGCCAGGCTGCTGCGGCCAGTCTGAGCGCGCAGTTTCTCGGACGATACGCCTATAAGCCGGTTCCGCTGGATGATGCCTTGTCGGCAAAAATCATGGACAAGTTTATCAAATCCCTCGACCCGGATCGGATGCTGTTCATGCAGTCCGACATCGACAAGTTCATGGTAGGCCGCACCAGCATCGATGATGCAATTCTGGGTGAAGATCTCAAAATTCCATTCTCGATTTTCAATGTCTACACGCAACGGGTTGTGGATCGTATGACCTATGCGCGCAGCCTGCTGAAGCAAGGCTTCGATTTCAGCGTCAAGGAAGACTACCCTCTGTCTCGTGACGACGCGCCTTGGGCACAGTCGAATGCGCAAAGCAATGAGCTTTGGCGCAAGCGGGTCAAAAGCGACTGGTTGCGTTTGAAGCTGGCGGGTCAAGCCGACACAGCCATTCGCGATACGCTGGACAAACGATATAAAAATATTCTGGACCGCGTTTATCCCTACAAAAGCGACGATGTATTCCAGACATTTATGGCCGCCTATACGACGGCGGTAGACCCGCATACCGACTATTTCAGCGCCGCAGCTTCCAATGAGTTCGACATTTCGATGAAGCTCTCGCTGGTCGGCATCGGTGCCGTGTTGCAGGAGCGCGATGGTTACACCACGATCCGTGAGTTGGTTGCCGGTGGTCCGGCGCAATTATCCGGCAAGTTAGCGGTTGGGGATCGTATCATTGGTGTCGGTCAGGGCGAGGATGGTGCCGTAAAAGAAGTCGTCGGCACTCGTCTTGATGAAGTCGTACAGATGATACGCGGCGAAAAGGATTCCGTCGTACGCCTGGATATTTTGCCAGCCGACGCGGGGCAGAGCGCAAACCATCGTGTCATCAGCCTTGTACGAGACAAGGTAAGCCTTGAAAAGCAGGCCGCGCAGAAGTCCGTCGTGCCTGTCGTGAAAGACGGCGTCACGCACAAGGTTGGGGTTATTACGCTACCGACGTTCTACGAGGATTTCGACGCACGTCGAAAGGGCGATAAGAATTACAGAAGCGCAAGCCGCGATGTGGCCAAGCTGCTTGGCGAACTGAAACAGGACGATGTCGATGGTGTCTTGATCGACCTTCGCGATAATGGTGGCGGTTCTCTCGCTGAAGCGATTGATTTGACGGGTCTATTCGTTGGCAAAGGCCCTATCGTTCAGCAACGTGACGCGGAAGGCAAGATCAAGGTCGAAAGTGACGATCTCTCTAAGCCCGCCTGGGCTGGCCCCGTGGGCGTTTTGATCAATCGTGGTTCAGCTTCAGCGTCTGAAATTTTTGCGGCGGCAATTCAGGATTACGGTCGTGGCGTGATCATTGGTGAACCAAGCTTTGGTAAAGGCACCGTACAGACGGTGGTTGACCTTGACCAAGTGGCGCGCAACAGCAAGCCTGAGCTCGGCCAGTTGAAATTGACCATCGCGCAGTTCTTCCGAATCGATGGTGGCACGACACAGTTGCGTGGTGTGACGCCAGACATCAGCCTGCCTGGCCTTTCGGACCCAAAAACTCTTGGTGAGTCCAGTTATGACAACGCCTTGCCATTCGATCAGATTAAGCCGGCGAGATATGCAGCAAACGACAATATGGCCAAGCTGCTGCCACAGCTGAGAAGCCGTCACGACGACCGGATCAAAAACGACAAGGCCTTTCAGCGATTTGTCGAGGATGTCGCCGATCTCAAGACCCAGCGTGAAAAGCGCACTATCTCTCTCAATGAGGCTGAGCGCAGAAATGAAATGACGGAGCTGACGAACCGCCTCAAGGCGCGTGAGCAGGCAGATGACGGTATGCTTCGGAATGAAGACGATGGTCTGCAAGCAAATGAGCGTAGTTTGAGTGCCAATCTGGCAATTGAAAATGCGCGGAAAAACGCAAAGGACGTGTTGCGCGATGAAGCCGTCGCAATTGTTTCCGATGAGGCGAGTTTGCTGCAAGGAACACGATAGGAACGTAGCGAGCTCTGTCAGATAGAGGCGTCGTAGCATGCATCTATCTGCGGGAGGGCAACATTAAGCATTTAAGAAAAGTTTGATATACGTTTCAGCAGGAACGTGTAATCTTGGAGCATCGCTTCTTGGTTGCAGGATTTTGATTTGAAAATATCGGTCATCCTTAAAACGCTTAATGAAGAAAAGCGGATTGGTGCCGCTATCGAAAGCGTCATGACGGCGCTTGCGGGTCTGGAGGGCGAGATTATCGTCGCCGATAGCGGATCACGTGACAGAACCGTTGAAATAGCGTCCGGATACCCGGTTATCATCGCGCAAATTCAAGCGCCGGCCAAGCCGAGTTGCGGCGTTGGTCCCCAGCTTGGTTTTCAGTATAGCAAGGGTGAGTTCATCTGCCTGATGGATGGAGACATGTTGCTGGACGCGGCGTTCTTGCCTGCTGCTTTGGATTATCTGCGCGAAAACCTGAAGGTGGCGGGTGTCAGCGGTCACGTGAACGAGGTCAACCTCGACAACCTTGAATTCACCCGACGAGTCCAGAGAAATGCGCCTGAAAACCGCAGCGGTGTTCTTGATCGCTTGAATGGCGGTGGGCTCTACCGACGAGCGGCAATTGAAGAAGTCGGCTATTTCTCTGACCGTAACCTCCACGGTTACGAGGAGTTCGATCTCGGGCAACGCCTTCGCATGCGTGGTTGGACGCTCTACCGTATGGATAGGCGTTTCGTGGATCACTTCGGCCATAGCATCAACTCCTATGTGCTGCTGACCCGTCGCTGGTCTTCGAAATATCTGCGGGGCGTGGGAGAGCTCCTACGCGCGGGATCGGAACAGTCCAGGTTCAAGGCTTTGACAGACGAACTTTCGGAAATCCGATTATGGTTCGGTGTCTATCTATGGTGGGTGATCCTGCTGGGTTGCCTGATTGCGGGCTTCTATAATGTGTGGGGATTTGTTGTTTTCCTCGCCGCCCTTCTGCTTCCCGTTGTTCTTATGAGCATCAAGCAAAAAAGCCTGTCTCTGGGATTTTATGCCGTTGTAGCGTGGTGCTTTCACGCTGCTGCATTACCGCTTGGCTTCTTCGGGGCTCGTCAGCCGCCGGATAAATGGATTGAAAGCAGGTTGTTAAAATCCTGATGAAAACTGCCTTTTTTACCAGTCTGGTCGCCTGCCTGCTGGTTTGTCAGCCCGCTTCTGCTGCCGATTGGCTTTCAGTGCGAGAGACATCGCTTGAGGTTCAACCGGGGAGCCCGCTGGACTTTTCCGGTATACTGCAAAACCCGCCAATCGATGACACTGCCCGCATCGTCATCAACTCTGCCGGAAAGCTGGCGACGGTTGAAGACCGTGAGACGCCGCTTCGGTTTCTCTGCGCTTCACTTGCTTGGAGCCCAGCGTCTGGAGGCTTTCCGGATCATCAAACGGCAGATCTTTATGCCGCTCAGTTGAAGATGCACGGCTATAATATTGCGCGGTTCCACTATGTAGACGCGGCCTTGATGGAAGGTAGGTCAAATGATTTCGACATCAATCCGGAGGTCCTGGATCGCATTCATTATCTGATGGCAGCGTTGAAACGGAATGGCATCTACTGGATCATGGACGGTCTTAGCTCCTCTCGTGGTGCTTATGGCGGGTTCAATGATCGATGGGAGGTGAAGGGTGATCTCAAGCTGGGGGTCCAGATCGATGAGGCCGACTTCGATCATTGGCTCAAGTTCCAGAAGATGTTTCTCGCAAACGTCAATCCTTACACCGGCATTGCGCCCAGTCGCGATCCTGCGCTGGTGGCAATAGTTCCGTTCAATGAAAACGGACTGGAATTCGACTCTATGATGCAGGAAAGTGAGCGCGGTGCGCCGTTTTCCGAGCGTCTCAAACCGCTGTTCGATGCGTGGCTTGTCCAAAAATACGGTACGTCGGAGCCGCTCATTCAAAAGTGGGGTCGTTGGCTGACCGAGGGCAATCTGGACGATCGGTCTATTGCTCTGCCGACCAACCGCTATGAGCGCAGCGAGCGTATGCGCGATCTGCAATCCTTTTTCATCGATGTGGAGCAGGGGGAAACAGCCAAGACGACGCAGTCGCTCCGCGACCTCGGTTTCCAGGGCATTGTCCTCCCCTACAACAACTGGCCAACGATCCAGACAGGCATCACTCGCAGCATTCAGGATGCGGTTGCCATGAACACCTATCAGGACTGGGTCAATTCCTATGCTCCCGGCACGGAAATTCAGGACAAAAGCTCGTTGGAAGACGGGCTGCTTTATCTCAGAACAATAGGCGCTGCGCGCTGGTTGGGGCGTCCCTTCTTCGTTACCGAGTATGATCACCTCTTCTGGAATCCCTACCGGTACGAGGCCGGTCTGGCTGCGCCAGCCTTTGCTGCTTTGCAGGATTGGGATGTGCTTTGCAGACACGCTCATGGCCCGATTGTCCTCTCCTATGGCGAGGATTTTCCGCACAAGAAGCAGATGCTTCCCTATGCGATAGCACTTGATCCGGTCGCCCGGGCTGGTGAAACGCTTGCCGCGCTGGTTTTCCGCCGTGGGGACATGAAATCTGCAGCGCTACGCATACCGTTTCTGATCAATGGCCAGTCGGGTCTGCCTCAAGGCATCAACGACATGGAACCGGAGATGCTGACCCGTCTCGGCTTGCTCGGCGCAATTGGCCTGCAATCGCAGCAAGAGCATCAGGAAGACGCGATTTCGGTTGCAGCAGTGCGTGACGGCCAAACACCTGAGGGCATCGTTTCGCAACTAAAGCAACGCGGAGAGTTGCAGATGTGGCACCCCGCCGATCTAGAAGCGGGTCATGTTTTAAGCCAGACCCAGGAATTGCAGCTGGATGCTCCGGAAAAAACCTTGGCCCTGCGCTCACCCATGACGGAGGCACTCGCCTTCGACAAAATCGATGCACCTTTCGATCTGGGTTTTGCAACAGTGCAGGCTGCAAACGGGCGGGGACTATTCGCGATCTCTTCGCTGGATGGGCAGCCATTGGAACAGAGCAAGAGGATGCTGCTCATCCTGGCTTCGGACGCTCACAACACCAACATGAAGTTCCGTGATGCAGAAGAACGGATCATCGAAGATTTCGGGCGTTTACCTGTGATGATCCGCCGTATGGATATTGGTCTCCACTTTGAAACCGGCAGTGACGTCAACATTTCTCCAATAGGTCTGGATGGGCGTGTCCATCCTGTGCTCATCACTACCAACGGGGGAGAAGCGATCACTCTTACCAATGACGTACCAAGTGGTCCCACGACCTATTTTCTCGTGGAGCGTAATTAGGTTAGTAGAAATCGCGAACCAGCCTGCTCCAGCTTTCGCCTGCGATACCACCCACATAGGCCTGGCCGTTCTGCATTGCCTGTTTGAATTCGTTTGAACGGGACGCCGCGGAGACGCCGGTTATATGACGATACCAGATGCTGTGATGCTTCGATAATGACGGTATCATCTCCGGTCTGACCTGTGCCGAAACGAATGCAAAACCGGCGTCTTTCAAAGCTGCAAGGGTTGTGTCGAGCACCTCGTCCTGCTTTCCGTTTTGCGCGAGAAGATCGAGTATCTGGGCTTCACCGCCAACGGCACCGACGAAGGAAAAGACACCGCATATGTCTCCGTTCTCATCATGCACCTGCGCAAGAACAAGCTTGCCACGACCGCTTGGGCCGCTCGACATCTTGATCGTCCACTCAAGGTCGCCAGCGGTGTAAACGGGTGCCACCCCATAATTAGCCAGAAATCGATTGGCACTGGTTGCGTAACCGTCAGGCGTGGCTTCGGTGACGCTATAGCTGGAGGCATATGGTGTGCTGACGAGGGATGAAGGCTTTGGCAACGGGCCTGCGCCGAGCTTGAAAGGCAGCCGTGATGAAATACGGCGTCTCATGTAACCACCGGCAGCGGTGATGGGTTTGAAAACTTTGTACCATCTCAGTCCCTGAACCGGCAGCTCGATACCGCCGATCGCTTTCATGTGAGAGATGCTGACAGGTGCCGCGCTGTCGGAAAAGCTGATCTGACTGGCCTTAGGACGCAGCTGAAAAATGAGTGCGGCAATGCTGCGAGGATTGGCATCTTCGGCGGCCATAAAGGCACAAGCCAACCGGGCGATCAGGGTCTCTTCCCCAATTCTATAGGTCAGGGGCAAAATGATGAGCGCGCTCTTCACGCTGCCGGAGCCATCTGCAGAGACCATGGTTCCGTTTTCGGGCTCATAGTTGGGGTGTGAGAACAGGAGTTCCGACATATAGGCGTTCACGTCGCCCATGTCCGGCTTGGAGCGTTTGCGAAAAACGGATGTGAACAGAGCGGCGATCTGGGGCACATCAGCTGGTTCGGCAGGTCTGATCTTGGTTGGCTGATCCGATGTCATGCCTTCACCTCCTGACTTTTTGCTAGTGAGCGTGCGACATGGATTTTCACGACAATCCATGCGGCTATGACGATGCTCAGCTCAATTGTGTATCCGGCAATGAAAATGCCGTAGGGCGGCCAAGCCCATGCTGCCAGACCGATAAGGATGGCACCGATGCCGTTGGACAGGTTGAGAACCCAGGCGCGTGACGAATGCTGACCCGCCGCTCCCAGCAAATCGACGGCAATGGACCAGACGGCAACAAAAACGATCAGCCACGCCATGATCCGCAGGAAGTGCGGTAGAGACACATATTCCGGCCCGAAAATCAAAGGCATGAAAGACGCGGAAATGAAGATCATAATCGCAGCAATGAGGCCAAGGGCGAGAGCGACGCCCAGTATGCGGATCGTCAACCGGAAAGCGTTGTGGATACCGGACATGCTGGCGACCGCAAGCCGCGGATAAACGAGCCGGTTCAGGGCATCGATGGCCATGTAGCTGCTGTCGGTAATTCTGCGCGCTACGCCATAGCTTCCCACGACGTCGGCTCCGGCCACAAAACCCAATACGAGCAAGTCGACATTCTGCCTGATGGCACGGAAGATGAAGGGTGTTGCAAACAGCAGTCCAAGGCGGATTTCATCGCGCTCGATAACATATTGAGGACGACCGATGCGAAATGCGAAATAGGCATAGAGAACAAGGGTAAAAACGTGCGCGGCAAGCTGCCATGTCGCCCAGCTTTCAACGGTCTCGACCTGAAATACAAGGCAGGCAAGGGCTGCCACCGCGGTGCGAATGAAGGCAAAGCCGACAACAGACGCGTTGGCCGCACCGTATCTCGAGTGCGCGAGAAAGATGCTTTCTCCCAGCATGATCAATCGAACCAGCACGACATTGGTCAAGACCAGTTGGAACGTAGTCCAGACACTTCGCGCCGTGGATTCACCAAAGGTGATGAACTCCGGCAAAATGGTGGTTCCCAACGCCACCAACACAGCGCCACTTGCCAAAGTCAGGATAAGATTGTGGCCGAAAATGCGCGGAAAACAGGTTGGGTCCTGTGGTACGCGTCGGACAAGGCATTCGGATGCGCCAAGCCCGCACAGATGCACGGCGATGCTGGTGATGGCGATGAAAGCGACATAACGACCGAATTCTTCTGCCCCGAATGACCGTGCAAGAATTGCGAAAGTGACGAGTTGTGCCGCGTTGGCGATCAACAGGCTGGCCGAGGACGCGCTGTAGGACAGCAACATCCCTATCAACCGTGGCTTGTCCTTTTTCCCGCTGGTCATCATTTCGTTTATCTCCATGCCGCAAAAATGGATGTGCTGTAAACGATTTATCAGCGGACTATGTGATTTAGTAAGATCGTATATAATGAAAACGTTTCGTTTTGATTGATATAGGGGTTACGGTAACGCATGTATGAGTACCCAAGCGAGAAGCGGGCGAGACCCGTTTTTGATGATGCGTCGCCCCGCGCGAACGCTCATGCGAGAGGTTTTACATCTGTGGATTCCTTGATAACGCCCGCAAAGCTGTTCGATTGGCTAAGGCGCGGCCTACTTATTATCGCGATTTTTGCACTTGTGGGTGGTGTCCTGGCGGTCGGTTTTGGCCTTGCCGTCAAGCCGCGTTATGCGTCCAGCATGGATATTCTTTTGCCGCCGCCCACGGGGCAGGTGGTACCCAACGAGTTAACGACGCCAAACATTCAGAGCGACGCACAAATTCTGGATATTTCCAGCAAGCTGCTTTTGATCACATCAGGAAACGTGCTGCGTAGGACGGTCGAGCGGCAGAACCTTCATCAACTGCCTGAGTTTAATTCCGCGGCAGATACCGAAGAAGGCATGTTCGATTGGCTCAAGCCCACGCCGCCAGCCGCCGCAGATGACGGTGTGGTCGTCGCCATGCGCAACCTTGCCAAACGTATCAAGGTCGCGCGGCAAGGCGGAACCTACCTCGTCTCCATCAGTCTTTGGACGCGCGACCCTGAGCGCTCCGTTGCCGTGCTTTCCACTTTGGCGCAGTCTTTCCGGGAAGAGCTTGAGGCAACCCAGACCGATCTTGCAAAAAACGCCAGCGTCGCACTTTCCAATCGGCTTGAAGAATTGAGGCTGGCGGTCACGCAGGCTGCAAATGCTGTTGTGCAGTTCCGTCAGAACAACAATCTCCAGAATCTGGGAGGCACCGGATCGGTCAACATTCAAAGCGTCTCGCAGTTGAACACACTTTTGAATGAAGCCTCGTCGCGTCTATCCGATGTACAGTCGCGCTACAGGAAACTCAGCCAGCCGATCGCCGATGGCGTGGTCCCCGCCGATACATTGGACTCACCCACCCTCGTTACGCTTCGGTCCCAATACAGCGTGCTCAAGCAGCAGTATGAGGAACTGGCGCTGACCTACGGTGCGCGCTATCCGAAGCTGGTCAGCACACGTGCGCAGCTCGGCACGCTTCGTGCGGAGATGGCGCGGGAAACCGAACGGTCGCTACAGGCCATTCAGGTCGATCTGGATCAGGCGGAAAATTCCGTGACGACGCTGCGGGCGCAGCTGGAAGAGGCGCAGAAGCGTGTTTCGACCGACGATAACTCACAGGTTCAGCTGCAGGAGCTGGAGCGTAACAGCCAGGCAAAGGCAGCGCTTTACGATACATTCCTCAAACGCGTCGGTGAAACCAGCGAGCAGCAACAGATCAGCGTCTCCAATCTGCGAATTGTCACAGAGCCGGTGCCGCCTGAAAAACGAAGCTGGCCACCGCCGACTTTGCTATTGGCGATCGGTGGTCTCATCGCCGGCCTGATACTCGGCGTGATATCGGTCCTGTCGACACGTCTTTTCGTGCTCCTTCGGCAAAACAACTGGCGCTTTGAGCGGGCAAGCTGATGGCTGCAACCACGGCATTGGGACGCGAAAAGACAGACATGCAACAGAAGATCAGGACCTTGGTCTTCATGGGGCTTTTTCTGTTTTTCTGGATAACCACCAATCCGTTTGTCGATCTCGTCACCGTGGAAGCCAGCGGCTCAGATGCCACGGGCGGTTCCAATGCCATCAACCAGCTAACATTCCTGGCGCTGACGGTGTTGACGATCTATGCCGCCATTACCCATCCGTTGCGATCACAAATCTGCCAGCCGCAAATTCTTGTCATTGCGCTTTTCTCCTGGTTTCTGATTTCGTCCGGGCTTTCAAGCCATCCCACGGACGCAATCAAGCGAACGATCCTCGCTATATTGACCTGCGCCAATGCAGGCATGTTCCTCCTGCTGCCTCGCTCGGAACAGCAGTTTTCCCGCCTTCTTATGATAGGCACCGCAATCACGCTTGGGATCGCTTATTTCGGTGTAATTTTTTTGCCCACACTTTCCATCCACCAGCCGACCGAACTCATCGAGCCGATGAATGCGGGTTTTTGGAGAGGGCAGTATTCCCATAAAAACCTGGCCGCAGCCGTTATGCTCGTTGCAGCTTTTTTCGGATTGTACCTTCGTAGCGTCGGCTGGAAAAAAAGCGGTCTGGCCATCGTTATCTTGTCGGTCTTCTTTCTGATTCAGACAGGCGGAAAATCCTCCACGGCGATGCTGCCTCTGATCCTCACTCTCCAATGGATATTCGAGAAGTTTCGCTGGAGCAGATGGCCAATCGCGGTGGGCGGTATTCTGGCGTTCAACCTGCTGGCGCTGGGAGCAGCCCTTTCGGAAGGCTTTCGCGGTCTGATCGCGTCGCTCGGTGTGGACCCAACCTTCACGAACAGAACCGATATCTGGAAGATCGCGTTTGACGCCATCGCTCAGTCACCCATTCTGGGTTACGGCTTTCAAGGTTTCTGGCAGACCACGGATATCACCCAAAGTTCCGCCGGTCTGGAAACCTGGGCAGTGAAGGCGTTCAACGGACACAATGCCTATGTCGACGCACTTCTGACAACCGGGATTCCTGGGCTGATGCTCACCGTCGCACTGGTCATTTTCGTGCCTTTGCGCGCTGTCGGAAGGCTGGGTGCAGCTTCAAACAGTCCGGCTCTGTCGCGCCTGTTCATGCGTGTATGGCTTTACGTTATCTATGCGGGCTGTCTGGAGGTCATCTTTTTCCAGAGTGGTAGCCCGATCTGCTTTTTCCTGCTGGTGTCCATTTTTGGATTGGAGATGCAGTCTCGAATGAACCTCGTCAACAACAGAAAAGACATGTGGGAGCGAAAACATGCCGGTGCTGTCTGAAGTTTGGCCGAAGCTGAGATACGTGCGGGAACGGCTGGTGGAAAGAGCCGTGCGGGCCCTGCCAGTTTCCACTTTGAACGTAACGTGCACACGCCCTATCGTTTCCTTCACATTCGATGATGTTCCGGAAACGGCGCATTCCGCCGGGGCGCGTATTTTGGAGGATAATGATGTCCGAGGGACATTTTATATTGCGGGAGGCCTTTTGGGGAAAAGGGAGCCAGACCGGGAGTTGATTTCCGCGCAAGGATGCAGGTCGTTGGCCGAGGCCGGGCATGAAATCGGGTGTCATACCTTTGCTCATAAGGCCGTCGGTACGGTGACGGGAGCAGAGCTGCAAGAAGACTTAGACCGGAATGCGGAACTGCTTGATGGGTTTGATCCAGATATAGATCAGCGGAGCTTTGCCTATCCTTACAATCAGGGCTCACTTCGTCACCGTAAGGTTTTTGCAAAACGATACGCAACAGCCCGCGGCGGCGGAGATCGTATCAATCGCGGAGTGGTCAATCGATCCTATCTTTGGGGAATGGAGATCAGACAGCCCGAAACCGACGCGCTCTTTCTAACCAGCCAGATCGATGCTGTCGTCGCAGAGCCTGGCTGGCTTGTTTTCTTCACCCACGACATCAGCGAAACGCCGACCCCCTACGGCTGTACGCCCGGTACTTTTTCCACGCTGGTGCGCTACGCTGTCTCAAAAGGCTGTCTCGTTTTACCGGTGCGTGACGCCCTCCAGCACATAAACGATTGAGGAGCGGCGGGATGGGGAACACGTTGCTCGCAATCAACAATTACTTCTACCGGCGGGGCGGGGCGGAAGCGATCTTCCTTGACCAGATCGATATGTTCGAGCGTGCTGGCTGGCGGGCCGTTCCGTTTTCGATGCAGCATCCGAACAATCTTCATTCAGATTGGTCTTCACACTTCGTGCCGGAAATTGAGTTCGGCAATCAGGGTGGGCTGCTCAAGAAAGTGGAGCACAGTCTGGAGGTCATCTATTCGCGAAAAGCGCGTGCAAGCCTAAGCAGCCTGATCGATCAGGTGCGGCCCGATATTGCTCATGCGCACAATGTCTACCACCATATCTCCCCGTCGATATTTCCGCTTTTAAAGCAAAAGGGAATACCGACGGTCTTGACGGCACACGACCTGAAACTTGCCTGTCCTGCTTACAAGATGCTTTCACCAAAAGGCATCTGCGAGAAATGCAAAGGTGGCAGAATCTACAATGTTCTGGTCAATCGTTGCATGAAAGAGTCCGTTGCTTTGAGTGGCGTCGTCATGGTGGAAACCGCTGTTCACCGGGTACTTGGTCTTTATCGCCATTATATAGACAAGATCATCGTCCCAAGCCGATTTTATCAGGCGAAGCTGATGGAATGGGGATGGCGTGCCGACCAGCTGGTTTACATTCCAAACTTCGTAGAACAGTCGATCAGTGAACGCCCCGTGACGGTGGATGAGGGTGATTATTTCCTGTTCGCAGGACGTCTGGCACCCGAAAAGGGCATTGCGACTTTGATCAAGGCTGCGGGAATATCCGGGCAGCGTCTGCGGATCGCGGGTACGGGACCGGATGAAGCAGATTTACGTTCTTTGGCACAGCAAGTCGGGGCTGATGTCGAGTTTCTGGGATACCTCACCGGTCAGGCGCTTCACGAGGCCATTGCGGGTGCAAAAGCGCTGGTTCTGCCGTCAGAGTGGTATGAAAATGCCCCCGTCAGCCTCCTTGAGGCCTATGCGCTGGGCCGCCCCGTTATCGGAACCAATATCGGTGGTATTCCCGAACTGATCCAAGCTGGAAAAACCGGACTGATAGCAAAATCGTCCAATCCTGATGATCTGGCCCGAGTTTTGACCTCGATGGACGAACTGTCCAAAAGCATGCGGCAGGAAATGGGCAGAAGCGGTCGTCTGTGGGTCCAGGAGGAGTTTTCGCAAGCCGCTTATCTTGATCGAACGACTACGCTCTATAGGGAGCTTGGTGTTCGACCCTGATCATATTCAAGGGTAGCGGCTGATGACGACCGCATCCAGCATATGCATGTCCATCTCTGGCGTGTCGAATGGCTTTGCAAGCCCTGCCATCAGCTTCTTACGTTGGTCTTCGGGGATGGATTTCGCCGCTATGACGTGAACATCCACCCAACCATTTCGCTCGAATGCGTGGACATAGTCTATGGGCCGCTTGCGGTTTGGTTGGCCGGGGAAGGCAAGCAGAGAGTAGAGCCATGTCGGGAAGCGATAGATGTTATTGGGATCCCGCTGACGAATGGCGTTCGTGTGGGTCTGAAGATCGACGATATGCAGGCTGACGCAGCCGCTCCGCGCGACCTTGGTCAAACCATCGATCGTTGTTTCGATGGCATCGAAATGTTCGAAGGCAGCGCAACTGAGAATAAGATCGAAGGTTTTCTTCTGGCACAGCGCAGGAATATTAAAACCGGCATCCACATGATACTGAAAATTGGATGATGCGCCTTGTAGTGCCGCCTGCGCGATCTCGATGTCGTCCTGTTTCAGATCGCCATTAAAGCAGGCAATGGCGTCACGGGGAAACTCTGCCGTTTCGTCGGCTGCCAGTGCGAAGGCATCGACCGCTGTATAGGTTTGCGCACCATGTGCCAGCAACAGCGCACCTGTTGCCAGTGACGATCCGGGTCCGAGTTCCAGAACCGAGCGCCCCCTGACGGAAACATCGGGAGGCAGAAATCGCAGCCATGATTGCACAACGTCGTGGACATAGTCGATGCGTGCATCTCTGTCATCGGCCGATACGGTGTTCGGTTTCCGATAGCCCAACAGCCGGTGTTTTGCCCACACCCCGATCAAGATCACAGCGCCTGTCAGCGTGAAAAGCAAATTCCGTAAGAAAATCGGCATCCCATATCCATGCAGCTTGGAGTTAAAAATAAGTCTACGCCGTCGACCATACGTGGTGTCGGAGGCTTACAATTTTAAAGCGGACTTAGTTATTTTAGAATTTACTTCTATATGATTTATTTGCATGCGGCGGTTGAGCGGCATTTCCTGCAATCATTTCAACGAAAAGGCGTGGTTCGATGCAGTCTTCAGAAGGCACAGCAGGCGGATCGACCGCTCCCATTACGGTCATTATTGATCAGGGCAATTCGCGCAAACCGGCCAATCGGTATGAAAACATTGATGCGCTTCGTGCCATCGCCGCCCTATCGGTGGTGGTTCAACACTTCTTCGGAGATATCATTCACGAAGCGACCAATCCGCAGGGCATCGCCTATTACGTCGCGACATTTAGTGTCTCGTATTTCGATGCAGGCCGCTTCGGCGTGGTTCTGTTCTTTCTCATCAGCGGGTTTGTGGTTCCCTTCAGTATCAAGGGTACCAACCCGCTTCATCGCTTTGCAGTCTCGCGTTTTTTCCGACTGTTTCCCGCAATGTGGTTGGCTCTGGCCTGCCTTGCCGTCGCCTCTGCAATGCATGGTCAATGGCCGTCTTTGCCGACTTTTCTCGCGAACATGACCATGCTCCCTGCTGTCTTCCGTCAGCCATGGATATCAGGGGCCTACTGGACGTTGACAATCGAGATCCTATTCTACGTCCTGTCTGCAGGCCTTTTTGCGTTGGGTTTTCTGTATCGCCCAGGGATTGTTGCGGTTTTTGCGATTTTACTTGCGTCAGCGACTGCTATTCCCATTCTTTTGCGCTCCGTTGGTGTCGCGATGCCGGTACAGTACCTCAGTCTGCATGTGTCCTTTCTTTATCTCGGACTGCTTTTACGGATGACGCTGGTGGATAAACTCCCGGGTGCTTTCATCGGCAGCGCCTGCGTGTTGCTGGTGCAGGCGGTCGTTCTCCTCACCATCGGTGACTTCTCACTTTCGCGGCAAGATGGCTTCTTCTTGGTTGGCACTCTGCCGATTTTAACGAGTTACCTGGCCGCCCTATGTGTCTTTGTGGTTTCCGTCAAAACGAGCGCGCCACACAATGCCACCCTGTCGCGTCTGGGGGCGCTCAGCTACTCAATCTATCTTTTCCACGGCATAGCCGCGCTTTTGGTGTTCGCGTTTCTGCCGCTCACCGGCACTTGGGCTGATTTTCCGATCGGGATCATCAGTCTCGTGTTGACCCTCCTGATCTCAGTGCTCGTCTATGACTATTTGGAGAAGCCAATGGTCAACCTTGGGTATAGGTATATTAGGCGCGAGGATAATACTGAGTCGAAGGTTTCCGCTTAGTGTTTGGGTTTGGTGCAACTGCGCCGTTTACTATGCCAACAGTACGAAACGATCAAATTCCGAAAAGACTCGCCTCCGCGCCAATTTAAGTTATTATATCCTAATGTTCTAATATGAATTAGGAGGGCGCTATGAATCATGTCTCTACGGTAAAATCTCAGCCGAAGCTTGATGCGAGTGGAAGCGTTCGTCCCCACCATGAACAGGTCCATATGCTGGATTCCATGCGCATCTGCATGATCGGTCTGCGTGGAATACCAGATGTGCAGGGCGGCGTTGAGACACATGTTGAGCAGCTCGTATCCAACCTGGTGGACCTTGGCGCTGATGTTCACGTCTTTGCCCGCAAGAATTATGTTGCCGACACCCAACCTTATGTGTGGCGCGGTATTACCGTTCACCCGCTTTGGGCACCCCGCAGCACACGCCTGGAAGCTATTGTCCACACGGCGCTTGCTCTGGTCAAAGCAAGGCGTCTCAACCCGGATATCGTCCACATTCATGCCGTTGGCCCTTCTCTGGTCGCGCCACTCGCACGTCTGCTCGGCTTAAGGGTCGTTTTCACCCATCATGGTTATGACTATGATCGGGAAAAGTGGAACTCGTTCGAGAAGCGGATATTGCAGCTTGGAGAGTGGGCGGGCATGAGGTTTTCCCACGCGCGCATTGCAATTGCGAAACATATCGCAGACCGAATGCAGAAGGATTTCCAGTCAACCGTTCATTTTATTCCCAACGGCGTCAAGGTTGATACGACAAATCTGGAAGACAGCGTTCTACAGGAATTTGGCTTGCAAAAGGGACGCTATATCCTTTTGGTGGCTCGTCTCGTCGCTGAGAAACGTCAATTGGATCTCATCGAAGCCTTTGCCAGAACGAACTTGAAAGATACCAAACTGGTTTTGGTCGGCGGCGGCGATCTGGACAGTGATTATGTCGCTGCTATCAAGGCCCGTGCCAAATCCACAGCCGGTGTTGTGCTCACCGGCGTTCAGTCAGGGCGCAAGCTCGCCAGTCTTTTCGCGAATTCGGGGCTTTTTGTTCTGCCGTCGAGCCACGAGGGAATGCCAATCGCGCTTCTTGAGGCCATGGCGCACGGACTTCCGGTTCTTGCCAGTGACATCGAGGCAAATCTTGGTCTGGCACTTGATAACAGCTCGTATTTTCCGCTCGGAAATATCGAAAGGCTGGCCGAACTGCTCCAGAAAAAAATGGAAAACGCGCCTGTGGAGAGCATGTCACAACACCAGAGCTCCAGAATCTTGTCGAAATATGATTGGCGGACCATCGGTTTGAGAACTGCGGAAATCTACAAGTCGATCGCCTCGAAAAATCCGCAAGGTGTTTACCGACAAACCAAGCGTGACCCGGCACCGGCTACGCGCTAAAGCGTCCTGGCTATTTTGAGATGGCGAGCTATCTCAGAACGCCTGTTGCGAGTGCGCGCTGGATGCCGCGGACATCGGTCCCCTTTTTCAGGGTCTTGCCGATGGGTGTACTTGATCCGGAAACCCAAATCTTGAGCTCTGAGTCCAGATCGAATGTTCCTGCGGTTTCAACAGAGAACCGGGTGATAGCGCGATAGGGTATCGACGTATAGTCGACCTTGCTGCCCGTGATGCCCTGAATGTCGACGAGAATGACACGATGTTGCGTGAACACGAAGAAATCACGAATGACCTTAAAGGCCAGCTGTGGTTCTTCTCCATCGATCAGCACGCCATTGAGACGTTTGCTCAAATCGGATGGGTCAACGGTCGATCCATTACCTAAAAGAGCGTCAAAAATACCCATATGCGATTCCCCCTATTGCCTGACTGTGCACAAAGACGGGCAAATATGTCAGAAACAGGATGCCGCCTCTCGTCGGTGACGGGAAACAACGAAAGCATTCTCCAACGCTCTCTAAAACGCCGAACTAACGCCGCTTTGCCAGCGCCAGACGTGACATAATCACGATCAGGCCGATCAGAATCGTCATCACGATGAACAGGAATGCGGCTGCAGCAATGGCCGGGCTGATATTTTCACGGATGCTGGAAAACATCTGCCGGGCGAGGGTGCGTTGGTTGGGACCGGCAACGAAGAGGGTGAGGACCACTTCATCCAGGGAGGTTGCGAAGGCCAGCACGGCACCGGAAAGCACGCCGGGCATGGCGAGGGGCAGGGTTACGCGTCGAAAGACCGTGGTGGGTGCCGCACCAAGGCTCTGGGCCGCCAGTTCAATGCGCGCGTCGATACCGGACAGTGCGCCCGTCACGCTGACCACGACAAAAGGGACTGCCACCACGGTGTGGGCAATAATCACGCCCACATAGCTGTTCGTCAGGCCGAAGCGTGCCAACAGGACCTGCATGCCAACGCCCAGAACCACGGCAGGCACCACCATCGGCAGCAGGAATAGAGTCCGTATCGTTCCACGAAAGAACAGCAGGCGATTGCGCAGGCCAAGCGACGCTGCCGTGCCGAGAACCGTTGCAAGCAACGTGGTGCCGGTACCTATGATGAAGCTGTTGATGATCGCCCGCCGCCAGGCATCTGCTGTGAGCAATTCTTCGAACCAGCGCAGCGACCATGAAGGAATGGGGTAGGTAAGAATGACGCTTGGGGTGAAGGCAAGCGGCATGATGGCAATAAGGGGCGCGATGAGAAAGAGGATTGTCAGCGACGCAAAGGCAAATTTTGTCAGCTTGATCGGCATGGCCTAATACCTTTCCGATTCTTCGGCAGAAAGCCGTGCATAAAAGCTGTAGAGAACCAATGTCGCGATGAGCAGCACGACACCCAGGGCACCAGCCATGCCCCAGTTTGCCGAACCGGTGGCGTAGAATGCGATGATCGAGGAGATCATCTGGTCGCCCGGCCCGCCGATCAGCGCCGGAGTGATGTAGTAGCCGATGGCCGAAATGAAAACGAGCAGGCTACCGGAAGCAACCCCACGCAAGCTCAGCGGCAACAGAACCCGCAGGAACGCGCGCAACGGATGGGCACCCAGCGATGCGGCGGCTGGCATCAGGTTTTTGGGAATTGTGATGAGCACCGAGTAGATCGGCAGGACCATGAAGGGCAGCAGCACATGGGTCATGGCGATGATGACGCCGGTGCGATTGAAAATGAGAGCCAGAGGACTGCTGATCAAGCCGAGTGTCTGCAAGAGGTCGTTGATAAGACCCTTTTCCTGCAACAGGATGAACCATGCGGCGGTGCGCACCAGCAGTGAAGTCCACAGCGGCAACAGCACGGCCCCGAGCATCAGATCACGTTTCCAACCGGTGAGTGACGCTGCAATGATCGCATAGGGAAAGCCGATGCAGGCGCAGGCAAAGGTGACGAGCGCGGCAATCCAGAAAGTGCGGATGAGGATGACGCGGTTGACCGATTGATCAGCGGGCAGGTGTTCGATCTCACCGGTTGCATTGCGACCAAGATCGACTGCGGCAAGCAGGTTACGATCCGTCAGCGGCGACAGCGCATCCGCGATCGCCAGCCAGAACTCGGGCTTTTCCCATCTCTTGTCGATGGAAACCAGATCGGTGGGCGCACTTGCCGTATTACCCAGCGCACTCGTGGTTTTCGACATCAATGTGCGAAAGCCTGAGCGAGCGCTGTTGAGGCGGCGGACCATGTCGCCCAGTGCCTGGTCGTCATCAACGGCCTTCAGATCCTCGATCAGTGCGGTTTGCATCGCGATGGTCGGCGGCGACGCACGATCCCAGCCCGGCAGCACCTCTGCGCTACGCGGCAGAATGCGCAAAACGGCTGTGTCTGACACTGATTGCGACATCATGCTGAACAGTGGCCAGACGAAAAAACCGATGAGGAAGACGAAGAGCGGTGCCAGTAAAAGCAGCGATCGGCCGGTGCGCGATGTGATGACGCTCATGGCGAGATAACCCGGCAATCATCCGCTGAAAAGGCAGCATAAACCTTCGCGCCCGGCTGAAATTCGCGTGAGCGGCGGCCCAGCTTGGCAATCAGTTGATGGGAGGGGTTCTGCAATTGCACACGCAGATGATCACCCTGATAGACAGAATCCGTGACCTCCGCTTCGAGACAGTTTCGCGCATCTGCGCGTATTTCCGTCAAATCGACCCGCTCGGGGCGGATGGAAACATACACTGTCTGGCCAGGCGACACCTGCGCGGACAGCGCAGAAACGATCTTCGCGCCTGATGCCACACGCACCACGGCTTCCAGTCCCTGTATCGTTTCAACCACGCCCTCGACCAGATTGGTCTCGCCGATGAATTCAGCCACGAAGCGCGTCGCAGGTTCGTCATAGACCTGACGTGGTGTTCCGATCTGCTCGATTTTGCCCTTGTTGAAAACAGCAACACGATCCGACATGGTCAACGCTTCGGACTGATCGTGCGTTACGAACACGATGGTCAGGCCAAGGCGTCTATGCAGTTCGCGGATGTCCAACTGCATCTGCTCCCGCAACTGCTTGTCGAGTGCGCCGAGCGGCTCATCCATCAAAACCACGCGCGGCTCGAAAACCAAAGCACGGGAAAGCGCCACACGCTGTTGCTGGCCACCCGAAAGCTGGGAAGGACGGCGGTCGGCGAAGGCCGATAGCTGCACCATGTCCAGCGCGCGCGCCACGCGTTTGGCGATCTCCGCTTTTGGTACACCGCGCATCTGGAGCGGGAAGGCGACGTTTTCGCCGACCGACATATGCGGGAATAATGCGTAGCTCTGAAACACGACGCCCATGTCACGCTTGTGCGTTGGGACGTCGTTGATTGCCTTTCCATCCAACAGAATATTGCCGGATGTGGCCTGCTCAAAACCGGCAAGCATCATCAGCAGTGTTGTCTTCCCGGAACCGGAAGGACCGAGCAAACTGACGAATTCACCCTTATCGATGCCGAGATCAAGGTTTTCGACTACGCAAAGCGGGCCATAAAATTTTGTAATACGGTCAAATCTAATAAATTCTGCCACGCAAGGCTCCATCACTTGAGGCGAAGGATGCACTTTTCGGAAATCCCGTAATAACGCACCCGGCCAGAAAGGAAGGACACCGGTGAGGTGTCCTTCTTTGCGGATGTCTTACTTGGCAAGCCAGGCGTTGAAGCGCTGCGTCAGCGTTTCCGCGTTGTCGATCCAGAAATCGACGTTCAGCGGAATCGAGTCCGTCATGTTTGCCGGATCGGTCGGCAGATCCTTGGCAAATTTCTCCGGGACCTTCGCAGCGGCTGCTTTGTTTGGCAGGCCGTAAGCTACGAATTCGGGGAGCTTGGCCTGATTTTCAGGCAGGCTTGCAAAGGCGATAAAGTCTTGCGCGGCGGCTTTGTTTTCGGCGTCCTTCAATACCACCCAGCTGTCTACAGCGTAGATGCTGCCCGGAAAGACGACCTTGAAGTTTTTTCCTTCAGTGCGGTTGATACCGGTTATGCGACCGTTATAGGCCGACGCCATCGTTACTTCGCCGGAAGCAAGGAATTGCAGCGGCTGCGCACCCGATTCCCACCAGACGATGTTTGGCTTCAACTCGTCCAGCTTTTTGAATGCGCGTGTAATGCCCTCTTCGGTTGCCAAGACGTCGTAGAGTTCGTCCTTGGAAACACCATCGGCCAGCAGCGCGAATTCGAGTGTGTATTTAGGGCCTTTGCGCAAGGAGCGCTTGCCGGGAAACTTCTTGACGTCCCAGAAATCCGCCCAGGAGGACGGGCCGTCCTTGAGTTTGTTACCATCATAAGCGATTGCCGTGGACCAGACGATGGCACCGACGCCGCAATCATTGACGGCGGAGTCGAGGAACTTGTCCTTGCCGCCCATCTTTTCCCAGTCGATTTTCTCGTAGAGCCCGTCGGCGCAGCCCAGTGCCAGTTCCTCAGCCTCGACCTGTACGGCATCCCAGTTTGGCGCGCCTGCCTTTACCTTTGACTGAATGACACCGATGCCGCCATCCCAGGCTTCATCCAGAACGGGCTTTCCGGTCTTTTCAGCAAAGGGCTTGAAATAGATGTTACGCTGCGCGTCCTGATAATTGCCGCCCCAGGACACGACCGTCAGGTCCCGTGCAAAAGCCGGCGCAACGATGCTTGCCGACAGCACGATGGCTGCAGTCGCGGAAATTCCAGTTTTTATGAAAGTTTTCATAGCGTTCCCCTTGTTCGTTATTGTGAGAGCCGGTCTGGCCGGTCCCGATGACGATTTTATGCAACTGCCGTGCCACCGTTGCCTTTGGCATATCGAAGCTAAGCAGTCTGTCGGGTGATCACGCTCTTTTCCCCAAAAGCGCCTCATCCGTGGATGCATTGTGGTCATTCCGGTCAACAGGTGTATCCCCGTTTGGCCGTCGTTAGACGTGCTGTCCTCCGTTGATGTGGATTTCGGCACCGTTGATGTAGGAAGAAGGCTCGGTGCACAGAAAATAGATGGTTTCCGCAACTTCGCGCGGATCGCCCAGCCTCTGCATGGGCACTTCCGCCGCTACCAGTGCATCTGTTCCCGGTGATAGGATCGAGGTTTCGATTTCGCCCGGCGCAATAGCATTGGCACGCACGCCACGACGACCGAATTCATGAGCCATTTCGCGCGTCAGCGAGCCGAGTGCCGCCTTGGAGGCCGCATAGGCCACTCCGGCAAATGGGTGAACGCGGGTTCCGGCAATAGAGGTGACGTTGACGATGGAGCCACGAGCCGCCTCAAGCTCGGGCATGAGGGCGCGGGCAATCAAGGCTGTCGATACGACATTGACGTTCAGCACCTGCGTCCAGATGTCGGCATCCGTTCCCATGACGCCGAGCCGGCTTTTTTCAGGCCCCTTGGGTGAAATACCGGCGTTGTTGACCAGCGCGTGCAGTCTACCGTTCGGCAACCGGTCACGCACCGTTGCGGCAAGACGTTCGATTTGCGTCAGATCTGCCAAGTCTGCCTGAATGTGGCTCTCGCGCGCAGATGGCCAGGCGCATTCCTCAGAGAAAGGTTGCCGGGAGACGGTGAGAATGCGCCAGCCTTTGGACTGAAAGAGTTTTACCGTGGCATGGCCGATGCCGCGGCTTGCACCCGTCAACAACATATAGCGGCGTTCTTCGGTCATACGCGCATTCTCCGTTGATGCTTGATACATCCTAATAGGTCATTTGCGAAATGCAAGCGCCCTCTTGCGAAAGCTTAAGCACGCAAAGCGTGGCGCTCCTCACCCCGTTCGATGCGCTCCAGAATAGGCTTTCCGCCCAGCAGAATGTCATCGACAATCGCCATGGAGGCAGCCGAGGGATCGTGCCGCTTCAAAGCTTCGATGACAGGATAATGGTGATCGATCATCGACCGCCCACCTTCCACATAGGCGTCGGAAATGTGCGGTCCCATCTGTAGCCACAGCCGCCGAAGAATGCCGTTCAGCATCGGAAGCCCGGCAATTTGCGGCAGCATGAAGTGGAATGCCTGGTTCAGCTCCGTGCCTTTCAGACGATCACCCACGGCGATTGCCTGTTCGTTTTCGCGCAAAATACGCTCCAAAGCCTCAATATCCGCACTGGTGGCGACCTGTGCTGCAGTTTCGGCAGCAAGACCTTCCAGCCGAACACGGATGGCTCGGATTTCCCGATACCGACTTTCGCTCAAACCCGGAATACGAATGTCACGTGGAGATCGGAAGATGATAGCCTCATCATTGGCGAGCCGCAGAATAGCATCGCGGATGGGCGTAACGCTCGTGCCAAACTGCTCGGCGAGGTCGCGAATCTTTAGCCGGTCACCAGGCTGGAAACGCCCCTGAATGAGAGCGTCGCACAGCGCACCATAAACGGCACTGTTCAGATTCTCATATTCCAGTGTGGAGAATTCAGGCATAGGACGGTCCGCAAATTGAACGATATGATACTTGATGCATCTTTTTTTCTGTGTTTCAAGTAAAGACTACGAAAGCTAGCAGGTTCTACCAACTTCGAGAGCGACACAAGCCGCTTAAAGAGGGGTGGCGCTTGCAGGCGAGGCCGGGAGATTGCACGCAATGGAGTACAGATGACGGAGCCAATGCCCGCCACAAAGACAGCGGACTTCATGTCGGCGACATGGGAGCAGACGTCGTTAACCGATGCCGCTGCCGCCGTCGAAGACATCTATGGCCTTACCGGTACCGCAAAGCGTCTCTCCAGCGAGCGTGACGAGACCTTCCTGTTCACCCGCGATGACGGCACCGAATTCGTGCTCAAGATCGCCAACCCGGCAGAGGACCCCGCAGCGCTTGATTTTCAGGACGGTGTTCTGCTGCATCTGGCGTCAGTGGCACCTTCGGTTCCCGTTCCCAGGATCGTTCTAACGAATGAGGGTGAACCGAGCCATACGATTTCCGCTTCGGAAGGCCCGCGCATCGTTAGACTGTTGACCTTTTTGCGCGGCGAGTTGCAATATCGGACACAGGCCTGCGAAACACAGAGCCGCAATGTCGGTCAGGCATTGGCAGAACTCGGACTGGGTCTTGAAACCTGCAAAAGTCGCCCGCCTGCGGGCAAGCTGATGTGGGACATTTCCCACACGCTCGATCTGACCGATGTCACCGATCACGTCGCGCCGCAACGGCGCGGGCAGGTGGAAGCCGTCCTTTCCGAATTCGAACGTGCGGCGTCCACAATGACCGAGCTTAGCCGCCGCCAGATCATTCACAATGACTTCAATCCCCACAATATTCTTCTTGATCCGGCCAAACCGAGTGAGGTCGTCGGCATCATCGACTTCGGAGACATGGTGCACGCGCCTCTCGTCAACGATCTTGCGGTCGCACTCTCCTATCATCTGGCGACGGAGAATTGGGCCGCGCGTACCGGCGCATTTCTGGACGGATTTCTGTCGGCGCGCACTCTCGAACCCGTTGAAATGGAGCTTCTGCCGGTGCTGACCCGGTCGCGGCTGGCAATGTCCATCATCATCGCTGAATCGCGTTCAGCGCTTTTTCCGGACAATGCCGACTATATCATGCGCAACCATGCCTCTGCCTGGCAGGGGCTTCTCAACATATCCGATCTCACACCGGCAGGGCTGAAGACGCTCGTGCCCAACCATTCGAAGGCCTGAAATCATGTCGATGGTAAATGCTTTTTCGCGCGAAGATTTTGAGCGGCTGGATGAGAACGAGCGGGCGCTGATCGCCCGGCGTGAAAAGGTACTCGGTCCTGCCTACCGCCTTTTTTACGAAAAACCGCTGCATCTGGTGCGTGGCGAAGGTGTTTTTCTTTATGATACCGCAGGTGAAAAATATCTGGATGCTTACAACAATGTCGCTTCGCTGGGGCATTGCCATCCGCGTGTGGTAGAGGCGATCACCAAGCAGACGGCGGTTCTCAACACGCATACCCGCTATCTGCATGAGGGCATTGTCGACTATGCCGAAACGTTGACGGCGACATTTCCCGAGGCGCTTAGTCAGGCCATGTTTACCTGCACCGGCAGCGAGGCAAACGACCTTGCGGTGCGTATCGCCCGCTTCGTTACCGGCGGCACCGGCATTATCGCCACGGAACTTGCTTACCATGGGCTGACCAGTGCAACGGCAGAATTCTCTCCCTCACTTGGGGAGTCCGTGACACTTGGCCCCCACGTCCGGACTATTCCGGCACCTGACGCCTATCGCAATTCGCCTGAAGAGGTGATGGAGAAGTTCGGTCGTGATGTGCGCGCCGCCATCGCTGACCTGAAGCGCCACGGCATCAAACCGGCCATGCTGATTACCGATACGATCTTCTCAAGCGATGGCATTTTCGCGGGGCCGAAAGGGTTCCTGAAACCAGCGGTGGATGCGATCCATGAAGCTGATGGCCTTTTCATTGCCGACGAAGTCCAACCGGGATTCGGTCGTACCGGAGAAACCATGTGGGGTTTCGAACGGCACGGCGTTTCACCCGACATGGTGACTCTGGGTAAGCCCATGGGCAATGGTTACCCGATGGCAAGCATCGTGCTGCGTCCTGAAATCATTGCGGAGTTTGGCCCGCGTGCGCGCTATTTCAACACGTTCGGCGGCAATCCCGTCGCTGCCGCCGCTGGCAAAGCGGTTCTCGACACTATCCGAATCGAAGGTTTGCAGCAGAATGCGTTGGAAGTCGGCGGCTATCTGAGGGACGGCCTCAGCAGCCTGTCTCATCAAGCGATCGGTGATGTGCGCGGCTCTGGCCTGTTCATCGGCGTCGAGATCGTCGCTGACAGGACCACGAAGCAGCCGGACGCAGCATTGACGACCCGCATCGTCAACGGCCTGCGTGACCGCCGCATTCTCATCAGTGCATCCGGGCCAAATGCGAACATCCTGAAAATTCGCCCTCCGCTCGTGTTCTCGCGTGAGAACGCGGATGTGCTTGTGGGTGCGCTGGATGATGTACTCAAGAGCGCCTGACTAGTCCACTGACACCGAAGTTATGAAGGGCGGCCGTTTTATAACGGTCGCCCTTCATATGCGATGGGATAGGATTATCCGCGCGCAGCCGCTACCGCATCCAAGGCGCGTTGCAGTGCATCGAACATCTCGTCGATCTGTTCGGCGGTGATGATCAGCGGCGGGCAGAAGCAGATCGCCTCACCGACTGCCCGGGCGATCACGCCTTCCTTTTCCAGCGCAGCCGCCACGGCCAATGCCGCATCGCCCACTTTGCCATCTGCGAACGGGTTGATTTCCAAAGCACCCAAAAGACCAACGCCGCGCGATGAATGGGCCACAGGATGCTTCGCCAGTTCGGACAGGCGGGACAGGAACTGTTCCTCCAACCGGGCAGCGTTACCGACCAGATCGCGCTCCTGAATGATCTTCAGATTTTCAAGGCCGACAGCCGTCGCGACCGGATGACCGGATGCGGTAAAGCCATGGCCGAACACGCCGATACGGTCGGACTCGTCGGCGATGGGCTGGTAGAAACTGTCGTTCATCAGGATTGCGGAAAGCGGCATATAGGATGACGAAATCTGCTTGGAAAGCACCAGCACGTCTGGCTCAATGCCATAGGTCTGGCAAGCGAACATGTTTCCGGTGCGACCAAAGCCGCAGATAACTTCGTCAACGACCAGAAGAATATCGTACTTCTTCAGGATTTTCTGCACGCCTTCCCAGTAGCCATCTGGTGGCACCAACACGCCGCCAGCACCCATGACGGGCTCACCCCAGAATGCGGCAATGGTTTCCGGACCTTCTTTGAGGATCAGGTCTTCGAGATCCTTGAGCATGCGGGCGGTGAATTCGGCTTCGCTTTCATTCTCCTGACCGAAATGCACATAGGAAGGGCAGGAAGTGTGAACCATCCGGTCCAGCGGCAGGTCGAAGCTTTCATGATTGCGCGGAAGGCCGGTGATCGAACCAGAGGCAATGGTCACGCCGTGATAGCCTTTGATGCGGCCGATGATCTTCTTCTTGTCTTTGTTGCCAAGCGCGTTGGAACGATACCAGACCATCTTGCAGGCAAGGTCGTTCGCTTCTGAACCCGAAGAGGTGAAATGCACTTTCGACATCGGCACGGGTGCCATCTGGATCAGCATTTCGGCAAGCTCGATCGAAGGGCCATGCGTCTTGTAGGCGAAGGTATGGTAGTAGGGCAGCTTCTCCATCTGCGCACGCGCCACTTCCACCAGCCGCTTTTCGCCGAAACCAACAGCAACCGACCAGAGGCCGGCCAATCCCTCGATGTAACGTTTGCCATTATTGTCGAAGACGTAGATGCCGTCGCCAGATTCGATGACAACGCCGCCGGTTTTCTCGTATTTTCGCAGATTGACGTTCGGGTGCATCTGATAGGCGATATCGCGGCCTTCTATGGAATTCGGTATGATGGTCATGCTGGTTCCTTCGTTCCCTTTATCATTGCGCCGGTTGGAAAACGCCCACGACGTTGTCGTTATTTATTGCATGCGCTCAGACGTGCTGACCACTGTTGTTGTGGATTTTCGAATTAATTTATTGGGAGCGATGTTGGGGTTGGACGGTATCAAGCGTGCAGCACAGACAGTGGAATTGCCAGCTAAACTGGGAATTTCCGGCTGAGAAACGGGGATTTATCCATGCCAAATCTCCAAGGTTGGTGGGTAGCTTTCGATATGCCTATTCTCGGACCGGCAACGACCGAGACTTCTGATGAGCGATCTGTTACGTAGAACGGATCACCAGTCAAAGCTATGCCATCCATCTCATGGGTGATCCCCAGCGCCTGCGCCAGTTTTCCGGGACCTGAACACAGGTTGACGATGTTCGTCACGCCGCGGCGCAGTTGCATCAAGTTTATGCCAGCAGTCGGCTCCAGCGCGCGGATCAACACTGCCGAGCCCGGCATGCATACGATGTTGGCGCACCAGTGCAGGCCATAGGATCGGTAGACATAGAGATGGCCGGGGTCGCCAAACATCGTTCGGTTACGCGGTGTCGGGCCGTTGAAGCTATGGGACGCCGGGTCGTCTGCCCGGTAAGCTTCCGTTTCCACGATTATGCCCCCGGTATTGTGGATCTGAAACGTGCAGCCGATCAGCGACTCGGCGACGATGACGGCGTCTCTCGAATAAAAGTCCTGTGGGATGATGTTCATTTGGCCCGGGTTCAACTGGAACAAGGTGGTTTGTGTGGGGTTGTCTCTAAGGACAGCTTATGGACATTCATTTCAAGGAGAAAAGTATGACGGTTGCAAAGGTTGCGCTGGTTACGGGAGCAGGATCTGGCATCGGCAGAGCAGCGGCGCTGGCCTTGGCAAAGGAAGGATATTCGATTGGTTTGCTGGGGCGGACGAAAGAGGAACTGGATGCAGTCGTAGCCGACATTCAAAATGACGGCGCTAAAGCGCTGGCACTGTTGGCAGACATTTCAAACGAAACCCAGATGGCGGCTGCGACTTCGAAACTTATCGACCGGTTCGGTCGTCTTGATGTCGTCATTGCCAATGCCGGTATCAACGGCGTTTGGGCACCCATCGAAGACCTGACGGTTGCCGAGTGGGACCAGACGATGAATATCAATCTGCGTGGGACCTATCTGACCATCCGCAATGCCGTACCGCATATGAAATCGGATGGCGGCTCGATTATCATTGTGTCCTCCATCAACGGTACCAGAACTTTCACCTCCCCCGGTGCGACAGCCTATTCCGTGACCAAAGCGGGACAGCTTGCAATGGCGCAGCAGCTGGCTCTCGAGCTTGCGCGTTATGGCATTCGCGTCAACGCGATCTGCCCCGGTGCTATCGATACCGAAATCAACGACAATACGCACATCCGATTAAAGGATGAGACGGCCATTCCCGTCGAATGGCCGGAGGGCGATATTCCGATTTCGGATGGTCAGGCAGGCCGCAGCGAAGACGTCGCCGATCTCATCGTATTTCTGGCAGGTTCGAAATCCCGACACATCACGGGCAGTCCGGTTTGGATCGACGGCGGGCAGGGGCTTTTGGTATAGTCGGCAGGCTCTCACTTTGTTGTGTTCTTATGATTAACGAAGACGTAACGTAAATTCACGAATCTTTGTCCGTTCGTTGGTTGCCGTCATGCGGCCAACTTCTCTATGTACGGTTTCGCTTACAGAGGCGGGCAAGGCGTTTTAATGACTGATTCAAATTTTTCGAGGTTCGTACCTGCGAAGCTGCGGAGCGTATTTAATGCGTTGACAAGAGCGACGACCATCGCCGGGCTGTGCGGCGTGCTGGCCGCCTGCACGTCCATGGGTCTCGATAGTGCCGACAGAGCCCCGCCGAAGCTGTCTTCCAAAGTTGCAGCCTCCATGTCCGCAAAAGGCATGAAACCAGAAAGTCCCGTGCTCGTGCGCATCTTCAAGCAGGAGAGCGAGCTGGAAGTCTGGAAGGTCGATAAGTCAGGTAGCTACGCGCTTTTCAAGACCTACCCGATGTGCCGCTGGTCCGGGAAGTTGGGCCCAAAAACCAAAAGTGGAGACAGGCAGGCACCAGAGGGCTTCTATCATGTTTCAGCAGGCATGCTGAACCCGAACTCGCAATATTTCGTGTCCTTCAACCTCGGCTATCCCAACCGCCTGGAAGCCGCGCTTGGTTACACGGGTGAGGCGCTGATGGTGCATGGCGCATGTTCTTCGTCTGGCTGCTACGCGATGACGGATCAGCAGATCGGCGAAATCTACGCGATTGTGGACAGGGCGCTCAAGGGTGGACAAAACCAGTTTCAGGTCCAGGCCTATCCGTTTCGGATGACGGCCCGGAATATGGCCGCCTACAAAGATGACGCCAACTTCCCCTTCTGGAAGACACTGAAGGAAGGATATGACACATTCGAACTGACCAAGCGTCAGCCGAAAGTGTCCGTATGTGGCCGCCGCTATGTCTTCAACAGCGAATTTGCAGGTGGTGAGCCGTCGGATCCGCTTGTAAGCTGCCCACAGGTCATCAACCAGCCGGAACCCGCGATAGCTGCGAAGCTTGATGCCGAACAGCAAAAACTCGCAGTTGCGTTGAACCAGGGAACTTCCAGTGCGGTAAATTCTTATGTCGACGGCGGGATGCACCCCAGCTTCCGCGCCATTTTGAAAAACAATGGTGCAAAGAGCATGGCCGAGAAGGTCTCCGGCACGAAATACCCCATCAGCCGCCCAGAAGCGGCCCTCGCTGACCCATTTGCGGGCGCGAGATGATAATCTTGACAAGGACATCGATTAACAATGCATGACACTACCCGCAGGTCATTTCTCGTTGGTACGGGAGGTCTGGCCCTGACCGCGCTTGCCGGATGCACCACGACGCCACGCGAAGTCGCACAGAACACTCGTCCTGTAGCCGACCCGTTCTACGCAGAAATCTACGGACCGAAGCCGGACGAGCAGTTTCCACTACCGGCAATTCCCTATGAAAAAATAGACCGCCGATTTTACCGCCAGATGGTCGACAACCCAACAGGTGAGCGACCCGGGACCATTGTCGTGGATACGGCCAACCACTTCCTCTACCTCACCTATGAAGGCAATCAGGCCATGCGCTACGGCGTGGGCCTTGGTCGTGCTGGCTTCGAGTGGTCGGGCAGGGGCGTCATCCAGTATAAACGTCAATGGCCACGCTGGACCCCGCCGAATGAAATGATCGCACGTCAACCGGAGCTTCAGCCCTACAGTGCGGCGAATGGCGGTATGGCCCCTGGCCTCAACAACCCGCTCGGCGCGCGCGCACTCTACATTTTCAAGGATGGGCAGGACACCATCTACCGTCTGCACGGTTCGCCTGAATGGTGGACGATCGGCAAGTCGGTGTCTTCGGGCTGCGTGCGTCTCATGAATCAGGACATCATCGATCTCTATAATCGTGTTCCCGATGGAACGCCGATTGTGGTCATGTCCGGTACGCCGGCTTTGCAATCCGTCGCCATTGCACCCGGTCTGGAACCAATGCAATCGATGTGAATTGCCGCCCAGGGAAATGTCAGTCGGAGGAGCCGTTTTCTTCCCACTGAACGCAAACGGATGCGCCACCCGATGTCAGGGTGGCGGATTGGCTAACGGTTGCCTTTAGGCTTTGGGCCATTGCGGTGATCAATCGCGTGCCCAGACCCGTACCCTTTGGCGGATTGGCACCGTTGATGCCAATGCCGTCATCTTCAACGATCAGCCGGACGATACTATCTTGTGTTTTTAGCGAAATACGAATTTCGCCGCTACCGTCGGAATAGGCATATTTCAGGGCGTTAGTAGTCAGTTCTGTGACGATGACGCCCAAAGCGACAGCTTGGTCCGGTGTTGCTTTGATGTTGTCCATATCCGTTGTCATACGGATTTTTTCGCTGTCGCGCGCCGATCTGGCCAGATCCTGGATGATGGATGAAAGATAGGAGCCGAGTTCGACTTCGCTGACATTGTGGGCAGTATACAAACTGCGATGGACGCCAGCGATTGCGGAAATCCGGCTTTGTGTTTCGAGAAGTGCTGTACGAGCCTCCTCTGTTGCCACTGCATTCAGTTGCATCCGGATCATGGCCGAGACAAGCGACAGGCTGTTGGCAATACGGTGGTTCATTTCCTTTGCCATCAGTTCGGCGCGTTCTTTCGCCTGCAGCAACTGCCGTTCGGCTTCCTCTTTTTCACGCCGGAGCTGGAAATTTTCCAGCGCCTGCTGAATGGAATTCAACAAAAGCGGAAAGAAGTCGTCGGCCACATTCTTGATGACGTAATCGGCGGCACCTGCCTTCAGCGCGTCGATGGCAACCTGCGCTTCACTGGCCCCCGTGACGTAGAGGACGGGTATGTCTCGGTGAGCTTCGCCAATGCCGGACAGAAATTGCAGCCCGGTACCGTTCTGGAAGTAATGGTCCAGCACCACCGCATCAAAGGTATTCGTCTTGAATTCTTCAAGGCCGGTCGCAACAGAAGCAGCGTGAACGACGGTTATGTCATGGCGCCCCAACACGCGCTGCGCGAGCTTTGCGAGCGTGGGGTCGTCATCGACATAAAGTATTCGCAACGTCATTACGCTTTCACGGAACCTGTATTACGGAAAAGAAAAGGCCGAGGTTTCTGATTGCTGTAGCAAAGCCCTCATAGTCCACCGGCTTGGTGATATAGACATTCGCCCCGAGATCATAGCATTTCTGAATTTCGGTTTCGTCGTCGGTCGTCGTCAAAACCACGACCGGAAGACGCTTGGTGTATTCGTTGCTTTTGATCTGCTCGAGAATCTTGATTCCCGACGTATCTGGCAAATTGAGATCCAGCAAGATCAGCAGATAACGATCCTTGCTGACGAGCCCGTCCCGCTCTGGACCGAGGATGTAATCCAACGCCTTGTGGCCAAGGGTAAAAGGGACGATCTCGTTATTGACGCCAGCACGGCGCACATTTTTCTCGATGAGGCGTGCGTGACCTTCGTCGTCCTCGATCATGACGATCGTGACTTCTTGTCCTGTTGCTTTCATATGTCGTTCCCTCGCGTGATTTTTCGCAGATCGATGGGCAATGTCAGATGGAATGTGCTTCCTTTGCCAAGTTCTGACGCAACCGTAATGTCTCCACCCAGATTTCTGATAAGCGACCGGACGTGAGCGAGGCCTATGCCTTCGCCCTGCTGATCCTGCTCTCCCGCGCGGCGAAAGAGTTCGAAAACGCGCTCAAGATCGTCCTCGGCTATACCGCGGCCGTTATCGCTGACATCGATACGCACGACGCCGCGCCCTTGCGGCAGAATCCGTGCCGTCAATTCCAGCGGTCTTCCGGGCATCTGGTACTTGACGGCATTGTCGAAGAGATTGCCGAGGATTTGATCTAGAGAAATTCTGTCGGTGATGACGGTGAAGTTTTGGATGTCGATATCGATCTTGCCATCGACGGCCGTGACCTGATGTTGAACGCTTGCGCTGGCCGTGGTCAGAATATCCTTGAGATCGACCTTTTCAGCCTGCAATTTCCTGCGTCCATCACGTGAAATTTTCAGAATGGCGTTGATCAACTGGTCCATCTTGCGGGTCGAAGACCGGATGAAGCGCATGGCTTCTGGCAAATCTTCTTCCACCGCAAGTCTGGCCTCGCGCACCTCGTTTTCAGACAAGGTTTTTCCATCTGCCAGCACGAAGGCCTGCACAGGTTTCAGCGAAGTGTCGAACTCCGACAGAAAACCCATGATGTTGACGAGCGGGGCACGCAGATCGTGCGTCACGATGTAGGCAAATTTCTGGATTTCCTGGTTAGCGCGCACGAGATCTCTTGTGCGCTCGTCGACGCGCTCTTCCAAACCTCTGTTCAGCTCATCCACCTCTTCGCGAGAACGCGTGAGTTCCCGAATATATTTCGCGATGAGCGCGAGCGCACCACCCAGTACGGCAAGGATCGCGACTGCGCCGCAGATCGTGACCCAGAGCAGGTTCTCGGCAGCCGACAACTGATCCGCAACGATGATCCGCAACCGGTTATCTGTTGTTTCCTGATAGCGAGTGAGCGTGTCGCGTATCTCCCGCATGTAGGTGAGGCCAGTGTCACTGCGCACAAGGTCGATGGCTTCCGTTGTGCGATTGTCGTTCATGAGCTGAACGGCGCGACCGATTTCCGCCATTTTTGCATCGAGATTGGATTGAAGCTTGGGCAAATCGGCGATGTATTCAGGCCGGTTACCAATGCGCTCCGCCAATCGTTGACGGATGTCGCCGAGTGTTCTCAGAGCCTCCCGGTAAGGAGCAAGATAACGCTCGTCGTTTGTCAGAAGATAACCGCGCTGACCGGTTTCAGCATCCTGTATCGTGGTGAGCACGTCTAGAATGGAAGCGCGTATACGGCGCAACTCGGCAGTTTCCTGCGAATATTTGTTGTTCGCCTGAACGAGCCATAGGGAGGTCGCAACCATGCCGATGAGCAAGGCGACACCCAAACCGAACATGATCAGTGTTCTACGAACGAACGAAGATAATTTCGCCAACCCAGACCCCGTAGCTTTTAAGATAGTTCGTAAGTACCCGAGCGTTACCGCCTTATGCAAGACGTTGCGGCATTAATGGTTAAGTTGTTCACTTTTATCGAACAAAACGCTGACGTGCGCCGCGCGGATTTACGTTTACGGTATCTGCCAAGACAAAAGCCCACCCGCGCGTAACGTGGGTGGGCTGTAATTTTACGTATATATCGATTTTTACAGGCTACGACCGATGTCGAGGAACTTCTGACGTCGTTCGGCGCGCAATTGGCTGCCAGACAGCGGAACGAGATCTTTCATTGCCGCTTCAATCGTCTTGCCGGTCGCCTCGATCACTGTTGCCGGGTCGCGATGTGCACCGCCGAGAGGCTCGGGAATGATCGCATCGATAACGCCAAGCGATTTCAGATCATCTGACGTGATCCGCATATTGGTGGCGGCTTCCTTGGCACGCGTCGAATCGCGCCACAGAATGGAGGCGGCACCTTCGGGTGAGATCACCGAGTAAATGGCATGTTCCAGCATGTAGACGCGGTTGCCGGTGGCGATTGCGATGGCACCGCCGGAACCGCCTTCACCGATCACGACGGATATAATCGGAACCTTGGCATTGAGGCACATTTCCGTCGAACGGGCGATGGCTTCCGCCTGGCCACGCTCTTCGGCACCGACGCCCGGATAGGCACCAGCGGTATCGATCAGCGTGATGACAGGCAGGGAGAAACGGTCGGCCAGTTCCAGAACGCGGATGGCCTTGCGGTATCCTTCAGGGCGCGGGCTGCCGAAATTATGCTTCAGCCGCGACTTGGTATCGCTGCCCTTTTCCTGGCCGATGATGGCGACAGGCTGTCCATTGAACCGGCCGAGGCCCGCCTGGATTGCAGCATCCTCGGCAAACTTGCGGTCGCCGGCCAGCGGCGTGAAGTCTGTGAACAGTTGCTTGGCATAATCGACGAAGTGCGGGCGCTGCGGGTGGCGCGCGACCTGCGTTTTCTGCCAGGCGTTCAGCTTGGAGTAAATGTCCTGCATCGAGTCCCTGACGCGGGACTCAAGACGCGAAATCTCCTCCGAGGTATCTATGCTCTCGTCTTCGGCGGCGAGCTTTTTCAGCTCCAGAATCTTGCCTTCAAGGTCCGAGATAGGTTTTTCGAAGTCGAGGTAGTTGTGCATGAGATCCGTTTCCGATCGTTTTGCGCAAGGTTTGACCGGGTGGTCCCGGCGGTTCCGATCGCTCTATTCAAGGTTTTTGGCCTGTTTGGCAAGAGGGTGGTGTGTTTGTACCAGCTCTTGAAGTCGTTCTTCCAGCACATGTGTATAGATTTGTGTCGTGGAAATGTCCGAATGGCCAAGCAGTTCCTGCACGGCACGCAGGTCTGCACCATTCTGTAAAAGGTGGCTGGCAAAGGCATGGCGCATGATATGCGGTGAAATTGCCGAAGGCGAAAGACCAGCCCTGATGGCGATATCTTTCAGGTCGCGGGCAAAAACCTGACGCGGCAGATGCCCTTCTTTACCATTGGAAGGAAAAAGCCATGGGCTTTCGGGCAGTCCCTCCTTTTTCGGAACCAATGCTTTTCGCGCCCGGTCGTAGGTGTCCATGGCTTCCATGGCGGTCCGCGAAAGCAGCACCATGCGGTCCTTGTTGCCCTTACCGCGGATCATTAGGAAACGGCCTTCATGGCGTAGAACTGTTGCGGGAAGCGAAACCAGTTCGCTGACACGCATGCCGGTTGCGTAAAGCAACTCTAACAACAGATGCATGCGGATGCGAGCGACTTGTCCTGCCCCTTCCGTTTCAGCTTCCTTTTGCGCCTGCGCCAGAAGCTTCGTGACATCTGACACGCTCATGATCTTGGGAAGGGGGCGTCCTTTTTTGGGTGCGTCCAGTATGCCGGTGGGGTCATCGCCCCGAAGTCCTTCGGTATAGAGAAACTTATAAAACTGGCGCGTTGAGGACAAGCGGCGCGCTTGCGAGGAGGCTGCAAATCCTTGTGTTGAAAGATGTCCGAGATAGGCGGAAAGATCGGCGGTCGTGGCTTCTGATATCGCTGTATTGCGTTCTCGTAGGAAGTCCGTCAGATCGGTCAGATCACGTTCGTAGGATGACAGCGTGTTTTCCGCAGCCCCGCGCTCGGCGCTCATCATTTCCAGAAAACTCTCCAGCCTTGCGGCGTCCTGACCAGCCATTGATGCGCTTTCGTTAGATCAGGGGGTGGGGTTCAGACGCTCGGACGGAATGCGCACGGTGACTTCCCGCTCTTTTGGTTGAACCAGAGAGACAAGAGAAACCATGCTGCCATAAATAATGCCCGCAATGGCCGCCAAGACGAAGATGAAGCGAAAAAGGGTTGGCATGGAAACTCCGGTGCACGTCTCAGGTCTTATATGAGACGCGCTCAAAGCAAGGACAAGGCCGTTGCTGTAAACCTAAGGCGCGTCTTTCGGGCGATTCTCTTTCTATAAGCCGCGATTTGGCTTGACGCTTCGTAAACATTTGCAGATACCGATCCCAAACGGGCCATCATTCATGAGTGAAACCAACACAAATTTTCATCCTGGATTGGGTGAAAAAACGATCGGTGAAAGAGCGCGGGCAAAGCTTGGACGACGAAACCTCGTTTTCGTGGGATTGATGGGTGCGGGCAAGTCCGCAATCGGCAGGCTTGTTGCGCAACACCTTAAAATTCCTTTCGTTGATACGGATATCGAAATCGAGCGCGTATCGCGCATGACGATTCCTGAGCTTTTCGCGTCCTACGGCGAAGACGAGTTTCGCGCGCTTGAAAAGCGGGTGATCAAGCGCCTGCTTCGTGGTGGACCGAAGGTGGTGTCAACGGGCGGCGGTGCATTCGTCAATGAGAGCACGCGCAGGCACATCAAGCGTGGCGGTCTCTCCATGTGGCTGAAGGCCGATATCGAGGTGCTGTGGGAACGCGTCAACAAACGCGACAACCGGCCTTTGCTCAAAACCGAGAACCCAAAGGCGACGTTGATGGAGCTGATGGAGCGTCGTCATCCGATTTATGAAGAAGCCGACATAACGATTGAGTCACGCGATGTCCGCAAGGAAATCATCGTGAACGAGGTGCTCGAAGCCATCGTTGGTGCGGAACAGAAGGCCTGATCTCATGACATCTCATCCCGTCCAGACCGAAGAACATCTCGTGCATGTGCCGCTTGGTGATCGCGCCTATGATATTCTGATCGGCCCCGGTCTGGTCGCACGCGCAGGCGGTGAGATTTCCTCCCGTCTCAAGGGCAAGCGCGCCGCAATCATCACCGATGAGCATGTGGCCCCGCTTTATCTCGAAGCCCTGATGGATGGCCTGCAGACGGATGGCATCGAGGCGGTATCGCTGACGCTTCCTGCCGGTGAAAAGACCAAGAGCTTCGAACATCTGATGACGGTTTGCGACACCGTTCTGGCTGCCCGCGTAGAGCGTAACGATGCCGTGATTGCGCTGGGTGGTGGCGTGATCGGCGATCTCGCGGGCTTTGCTGCGGGCATCGTGCGGCGCGGCGTGCGCTTCGTGCAGATACCGACATCGCTGTTGGCGCAGGTGGATTCGTCCGTCGGCGGCAAGACGGGCATCAACTCGCGCTACGGCAAAAACCTTCTTGGCGTTTTTCACCAGCCTGATCTCGTTCTGGCAGATACCGCAGTGCTCGATACGCTGAGCCCGCGTGAATTTCGTGCAGGCTACGCCGAAGTCGTCAAATACGGCCTCATCGACAAGCCGGAATTTTTCGAATGGCTGGAAAACAACTGGTCGGATGTTGTGAAGGGCGGTCCCGCCCGCATCAAAGCCATTGCAACGAGTTGTCAGGCGAAGGCAGACGTCGTCGTGGCCGATGAGAAGGAGAACGGCGTTCGTGCGCTTCTCAATCTCGGCCATACCTTCGGTCACGCGCTGGAGGCTGCGACGGAATATGATAGCAAGCGTCTGGTGCATGGCGAGGGCGTGGCTATTGGCATGGTGCTGGCGCACCAGTTTTCAGCCCGCCTCAACCTTGCAAGCCCTGATGATGCAGCCCGTGTTGAGGCGCATCTGAAGGCCGTAGGGTTGCCGACGACGATGAAGGATATTCCCGGCGAATTGCCACCGGTGGAAACACTGATGGCTGCAATTGCGCAGGACAAGAAGGTGAAGGGCGGCAAGCTAACCTTCATCCTGACCCATGGCATTGGCCAGTCATTCGTGGCCGATGACGTCGCCTCTTCCGAGGTGCAATCTTTCCTTAGCGACAAACACCCCGGCTGACCGGACCAAGTCAGAAACGCGTGGCTTCACCCGGTGCCGCCACGTCTATGGCGAGTGCGTGAAGCCCCGCATCCAGCTCGGGCTTCAGCAATGCGTTGATCGCGCGGTGACGATCCACCCGTGACTTGCCGGAAAAGCTTTCCGACACTATCTGAACACGCATGTGCGTCTCACCCGTTCCGGTCATGTCGGGCTGATGGCCAGCGTGTAAATGACTTTCATCGATAACGTTCAACCTGACCGGTAAAAACGTCTCTTTGAGCTTGTTTTCAATGCTCTCTCGCAAGGACATCTGTTCGGTCTCCAAATCGTTATTGCATCTGAAAAAGGGCTCTCTAAGAGCCTGTAACATTCCGATTTGTCAATTCTTGTCGTGCGCATTCTCGCGCACCATAATCAGGTTACTATGAAATTGGATTCGAAATATTTCGACCGTATTCGCACGCGTCGCAAAAGGGAGCCGGAGCCGGAGATCAAGGCTCCAGTCTGCCAGTGGGACGGGTGCGAAAAGCCGGGCGTTCATCGCGCACCTGTCGGCCGTAATGCCGAGGGGCAGTTCTTCATGTTCTGTTTCGAGCATGTGAAAGAGTACAACAAGGGCTATAACTATTTTTCCGGTCTCTCAGATAGCGAGATCGCGCGCTATCAAAAGGAAGCCATTACCGGCCACCGCCCGACATGGACGGTCGGCGTAAACAAGACCGCAGGTGACAGCCCGTTGCACTCCACATTGCGTTCGGGTTCTGCTGGCGCGACCAATGCGCGCATCCGCGACCCATTTGGATTCACGGGACAGGGGCGCAGCGGTGGTCCGCGTTATGCGCAGAGCCGCAAGCTGAAAACGCTGGAACAAAAAGCCTTTGATACTCTTGGGCTTTCTGTGAATGCCAAGCAAGAAGAGATCAAAAAGAGCTATAAAGAGCTTGTCAAAAAACACCATCCTGATGCTAATGGTGGTGATCGTGGTTCGGAAGAGCGTTTTCGTGCTGTTATTCAAGCGTACCAATTGTTAAAGCAATCTGGTTTCTGCTAAGCCCTTTCCTGTGATCGCCTGATAGATATGTGGCCGGGTGGCTGCTACCCGCCTTGGAGACGTTATGAGCAAAATTGACCTGGATATTACCAACCTGCCGGATACGACCGTGTCTGTGCGAGATGTTTTCGGCATAGATACGGACCTTCGCGTGCCTGCCTATTCGCAGGGCGACGCCTATGTGCCGGACCTCGATCCCGACTATCTGTTCGACCGTGACACCACCCTCGCCATTCTAGCCGGCTTTGCTCATAATCGACGGGTCATGGTATCCGGCTTCCATGGCACTGGCAAATCCACGCATATCGAACAGGTCGCCGCACGGCTGAACTGGCCTTGCGTGCGCGTCAATCTGGATAGCCACGTCAGCCGTATCGACCTCGTCGGAAAGGACGCCATCGTTCTGAAGGACGGCAAGCAGGTAACTGAGTTCAAGGACGGCATTCTGCCCTGGGCGTACCAACACAATGTCGCATTGGTTTTCGATGAGTATGATGCCGGTCGCCCGGACGTGATGTTCGTCATCCAGCGCGTGCTGGAATCCTCCGGCCGTTTGACGCTGCTCGACCAGAGCCGTGTTATCCGCCCACACCCTGCCTTCCGTATTTTCGCGACTGCCAATACGGTGGGCCTTGGTGATACGACCGGTCTTTACCACGGCACACAGCAGATCAACCAGGCGCAGATGGACCGTTGGTCTGTCGTGACAACGCTGAACTATCTGCCACACGAGCAGGAAGTTGCCATCGTCGTTGCCAAGGTGAAGAGCCTTGATAATGCCAAGGGCCGCGAAACCGCATCCAAGATGGTGCGCGTGGCCGACCTGACGCGTTCTGCCTTCGTCAACGGTGATCTCTCCACGGTCATGAGCCCGCGTACGGTCATCACCTGGGCGGAAAATGCCGATATCTTCGGCGATATCGCTTTTGCCTTCCGCGTCACCTTCCTCAACAAGTGCGATGAGCTGGAGCGGACGCTGGTGGCTGAACATTATCAGCGCGCATTCGGCGTTGAGCTGAAAGAAAGTGCTGCGAATATCGTTCTCAGCGCCTGATATTTTCCGATTTTTTCCGGAAGGCATCACCGACGAGTTGAAAAAGCCACCCTTTAGCCTTGCTGATAAGGGTGGCGTTCAGGATCGACAGGAAAGACAATGGCAGGCCGTGGCGACAATGTGAGACCCAAATCCGGGGCGGTAATCGATTCCGAACCTTTGCGTCAGGCCATCACAGGGTGCGTGCGGTCTGTGGCTGGAGATGCGCAGGTCGAGGTCGTGTTCGCTAATGAGCGGCCCGGCCTTGCCGGTGAACGCATGCGCCTGCCGGAAATTTCCAGAAAACCAACCGCACAGGAAATTGCCGTCACCCGTGGCCTGGGTGATTCCATGGCCTTGCGGATTGCCTGCCACAACAGTGATGTCCACGCCACCATGTCGCCTCAAGGGCCGGATGCGCGGCTCATCTTCGATGCGGTGGAACAGGCCCGTGTCGAATCCATCGGTGCGCGGCGCATGGCTGGCATGGCGTCCAATATCCGGGCGATGAACACCGAGAAATACGCGAAGGCGAATTTCGTCAACATCAATACCCAGGAAGACGCGCCGTTGGCCGAAGCCGTCGCGATGATGGTGCGCGAAAGACTGACGGGCGAAAAGCCGCCCGAGAGCGCCGGCAAGGTTCTGGATCTGTGGCGGTCGTTCATCGAGGAAAAGGCATCTGCCGATCTTCAGGACCTCTCGAAGGTCATGGACGACCAAAAGGCATTCTCCAAGCTCATCCGAAAGATGCTGACCTCCATGCAGATGGCAGAGGATTTCGGCGACGACGAGGATCAGGACGAAAGCCAGGAGACCGATTCCGAAGAAGACCAGCCCGCCAGCAACGAGACGCAGGAAGAACAGGTCGAAGAAGAAGCCGGTTCCGATGCCGCCCCTGCCGAAGAGAGCGAAGCATCTCAGGAGCAGATGGAAGACGGCGAGATGGATGGTGCCGAGATGTCGGAGGACGAAATGTCCGACGATCTCGATGAGGATTCAGAGACACCAGGCGAAACCCGCCGTCCCAATAGCCCGTTTGATGATTTCAACGAGAAGGTCGATTACCGCATCTTCACGCAGGAATTCGACGAAGAGATTTCTGCCGAGGAGCTTTGCGACGAAGCCGAACTGGACCGCCTCCGCGCCTTCCTCGACAAGCAGCTTGCCCACTTGCAGGGTGCGGTCGGACGCTTGGCCAATCGGTTACAACGTCGTCTGATGGCGCAGCAGAATCGCTCCTGGGATTTCGATCTGGAAGAGGGTTACCTTGACCCGGCCAGATTGGTGCGTCTTGTCATTGACCCGATGCAGCCGCTGTCCTTCAAGAAGGAGCGGGACACGAAGTTCCGCGATACGGTCGTGTCGCTGGTCATCGATAATTCCGGTTCCATGCGTGGTCGCCCGATTACCGTTGCCGCCACCTGCGCCGATATTCTTGCGCGCACGCTGGAGCGCTCTGGCGTCAAGGTCGAAATTCTCGGCTTTACCACGAAGGCCTGGAAGGGTGGGCAATCGCGTGAACAATGGCTGGCCGGTGGCAAGCCGCCATCTCCCGGTCGCCTCAATGATCTTCGCCACATCATCTATAAATCCGCAGATGCGCCATGGCGTCGTGCGCGCCGCAATCTCGGCCTCATGATGCGTGAAGGCCTGTTGAAGGAAAACATCGACGGCGAAGCGTTGATGTGGGCGCATAACCGCCTCATCAATCGCCCCGAACAGCGCAAGATCATGATGATGATCTCCGACGGTGCGCCTGTGGATGACTCCACGCTGTCGGTCAATCCGGGCAACTATCTGGAGCGGCATCTGCGCGCCGTCATCGAACAGATCGAGACCAAGTCATCTGTCGAGCTGCTTGCCATCGGCATCGGCCACGACGTGACGCGGTATTATCGCCGCGCGGTAACAATCGTAGACGCTGACGAACTGGCAGGCGCGATGACCGAGCAACTGGCAGCCCTTTTCGAGGATACCAGCAGCGCGCCACGCCGTTCCGGCAGGGCACGCCGTGCCAGCTAGGCAGTTTCTTGCCGCTGCCATTCCGATCATAAAACAAGTTCTCGCTGCAGGGCTCGTTCTGGCAGGCGCACTGGCTCCCTCCACCATGGCCGCGTCCACTGTCGACGTGCCGGTCAGTGCGCGTCTTATATCCGCGTTCAAAGTGGGTTCAGAGCAAAAGCAGTTCGGCAAGCTGGAGTTTGTCGGCGGGCTGATCATGAGCTCTCCCGAACCGCTTTTCGGGGCAATCTCCAGCATTCGCTTTTTACCGGATAGCCGTCATTTTCTTGCGGTGTTGGATACCGGCCACTGGTTGGCTGGCGCGATAGAACGTGACCGGTCCGGTGTATTGTCTGGCCTTTCGGATGTCCGCATCGACCCCATGCTGGATGAAAGCGGCCATGAGGCGAAACGCAAGATGGACATGGACGCTGAAGGTTTGGCGTTGCGCGCCGATCAAGCTTTCGTCAGCTATGAGCGTTGGCCGCGCATCGAAATTTTCGCCCACAAGGACAATGAGACGTCAAAGCCTTTGAGCCAGCTGCCAGTCCTGATCCCGCTAGATGAGTTTCGTCGTAATGCGGGAATAGAGACGCTCGTGCTGTCGCCCGCCAACGGGCCACTCAAAGGAGCAATGCTGATCGTCGCAGAGGGCAGCTTCGATAAGGATAGTCATCTTTTTGCGGCGGTTCTTGAAGGTCCGCGCAAAGGAATTTTTGCCGTCGCACATGATAGTTCTTTTTCTGTGACGGATGGCGCATTCCTGCCCAACGGCGACCTGCTGTTGCTGGAGCGGCGCTTTAATCTGGCTCAAGGCATCGGAATGCGCATCCGCCGGATTTCCGCCGATACCATTAAACCTGGCGCAGTCGTTGATGGGGAAATCCTTATGCAGGCCGATCTTTCCAACCAGATCGACAATATGGAAGGCATTGATGTCGTTGTGGGACCAGATGGCTCGACGCGTCTCATACTCGTTTCAGACGACAATCATTCTTTCCTGCAAAGAAACGTCATGCTGGAATTCAAGCTCACGGAGTAGAGTTGCCATTGTCGTCCACAGTGCGAAATTTTAGTGCGTTCGCGGTGGCCGTTATTAACGAATATCTTAAATATTACAGTAATTTAATCTTCCATCATCTTTCGTTTTGAGTATTTGGCGCGTTAAGTGTTTTAGAGAGAGAATGGTTGGATGCGTCGTTCACCCACTCTCTGCATACCCACATTCTATCAGCATAATACGACTCGTAAGATACACATAGACTGAGATTTGTTGAGTATTCATCCGTTCAACAAGGATGATGCTTTGATCTTGAAGTGTGTCATTTCGCTTGTCGCCGATCGGTTACTTTGTCCAAAGGACTTCTGCATGAAATATGTCATTACAGTCGTGCTGATTGCCGTGATCTCTGCTCTGCTCTTCATCAACCGTGAGGCGCTGGAGCCTTATCTACCTGCTTGGGCATCACAGACGGCGGTCAAGTCTTCGGATAACCATGCCTCGACAGACGCGCAATCGAAGAATGGTGGAAAACACGCCGGGGGTGGGCAGGCTGGAGTACGGGCTACGACGGTAAAAGTTGCAGTTGCTAAGGCCGGCTCTATGCCGGTCGTGCGTCAGACAATCGGCTCTATCGTTCCGGTTGCGCAAACCGCATTGACCAGCCCGATTTCCGGCATTGTGGCAAATGTCCTGGCCCGCGATGGCGCAGAGGTCAAGGCCGGAGATCTGCTGGTTCAGCTGGATGACCGCACGATTAAAGCCAATATAGAGCGCGATCAGGCGCAGCTCGCCAAGGATCAGGCCGTGCTGGACGCGGCGAATAACACGCTGAGCCGCGTCGAGGCGCTGAGCAAGTCCGGCGTCGATACCCAGCAGCAACTCAGTGATGCCAGTGCCACGGTCAAGCAAGCTGCTGCTACCATTTCGGTGGATCAGGCAAATATCGCAGCAGACAACGTCGTGTTGTCGCAAAACCAGATCCGTGCGCCTTTTGATGGCAAGCTGGGTGCTGTGCTTCTGTCGGCGGGTGCCTATGTCGCGCCTGGCACCAGTGTCGTGATGTTGACGCAGATGAAGCCAGTTTATGCCGAGTTTACGCTGCCGGAACCCGATCTTGATCTCGTACGCGCCAATATAGCCGATAAAAATCTGACTGCAGACGTCTATCCAACGCAGTCTAAGAGCGACACGGCAGCCGGTTCTGGCAACATCGTCTTTATCGACAACACCATCGATTCGGCATCGGGTACCTTTAAACTGCGTGTCAGGCTGGACAACGATGCGGAAACATTCTGGCCCGGCCAATTTTTGAATGTCACGGTCAACGCGGGCAAGATCGACAATCTGGTGACGGTACCACTGGTCGCTCTTCAGCCGCGCGGCGATGGATATGTTTGCTTTGTCGTGCGTGCAGACAATACGATTGAGTTGCGCAAGGTCACGCTTGCGCTGAGCAATGGCGGTGTCGCCGGTGTCTCCGAAGGCCTGGCGGATGGCGAGACGGTCGTCATCGAAGGGCAGGCAAGCCTGACGGAAGGTAGTCATGTCACCGTCAATGACCAGACACATGGCACCGCTCCGAAGGCCAAGACAGCCAACGGTGTTGCACCATGAATATTTCTGAGATTTTCATCCGGCGACCGGTTGCAACGATCCTGCTGATCATCGGCGTATTGATAGCCGGTGCATCTGCTTACAAGAACCTGCCCGTTGCGGCGCTTCCGCAGGCAGATTTCCCGACCATCAACGTCAACGCACAGCTTGCGGGCGCAGCACCCGACACCATGGCGAGTTCGGTCGCAACGCCACTCATCAAGCAATTCGAAACCATTGCCGGTATCGATACGATCACGGCCAGCTCATCGCTCGGCAACACGCAGATCACGATCCAGTTCAACCTGTCACGCAACATCGATGCGGCAGCAGCGGATGTGCAGGCGGCAATTGCACGCGCGCAACGGCAACTGCCTGACAATATGACGTCGACGCCGAGTTATCGCAAAGCGAACCCTGCTGACGCCGCGGTAATCATTCTTGCATTGACCGGTGATGGTGCCAATCTGACGAAGATGGATGATCTGGCCGAAAATGTCATTTCACCCGCCTTGTCGACAATATCAGGCGTGGCCCAGGCACAGATATATGGCGCGAAAACCTATGCCGTGCGGGTGGAGGTCGATCCGTCGAAACTTTCCAGCCGTGGATTGTCGCTGGACAGCCTGTCCTCGACGCTGGCCGCCTCCAACGATCAATCCCCCATCGGAACGCTGCAGAACTCATCGCAAGCGCTGACGCTCGATGCATCTACTCAACGTGTCGACGCCGCTTCGTTCCGCACGCTCATCATCGCCAATCCCAATGGTCGGGTCGTCCGCTTGCAGGACGTCGCGACCGTGAAGGACAGTGTGGAGGTGGTCAATCAGGGCAGTTGGCTGGATGGTACGCCAGCCATCGTCCTGTCTGTGCAACGTCAGCCGGGTGCAAACACCGTGGCCGTCGTTGACGCCATCAAGGCGAAACTCCCTGAATTACAAACAAGTCTGCCTGCGAATATGCACATCAATGTCGTCAACGATGCGTCGGTTTCGATCCGCGCCGCCGTTGACGATGTCGAAGTGACGCTCATGGTGACGCTCGGCCTCGTGATCCTTGTCATCTACCTGTTTCTGCGTCAGGTGTGGGCAACGTTGATACCTGGGTTGGCAGTGCCTCTGTCACTGGTGGCGACACTCGGTGCGATGTACGCGTTGGGATTTTCGATCGACAATATCTCGCTTTTAGGGCTGACGCTGTCGGTCGGCCTGGTGGTGGATGATGCCATCGTGATGCTGGAAAACATCGTCCGCAAAGTCGAAGAGGGCATGCCGCCTTTCCAGGCTGCGATCGAAGGCAGCAGCGAGGTCACCGGCACCATCATCTCCATGTCGATTTCGCTGGTTGCGGTGTTTTTGCCGATCCTGTTGATGGGGGGCATCGTTGGTCGTGTGTTGAACGAATTTGGCGTTGTCGTCACGCTTGCCATCATGTCGTCCGCCGTCGTCTCGCTCACGGTCACCCCTATGCTCGCAGCCCGTTTGCCGCACCACGACGCGCCGGAGAACCCCAAGAAGACCCTGTTCGACCGGGCAACGGACGCTTACGGCCGGTCGGTCGGCTGGTGCCTCACCCATCGATTCGTCGTCATCGTGATGTTCGTACTGACGTTGATCGGCTCTGGCTGGATGTTTTCAAGCCTTGCGCGCAGCTTCTTCCCGACAGAGGACATCGGTCTGTTGACGGTTTCGACGCAGGCTCGGCAGGACATCTCCTATAAGGCCATGAGTGTGCTGCAGACACAAGCCGCCGACATCCTGTCGGCCGATCCAGCCGTTGCCCATGTCACGTCCACACTGGGGTCGGGCCCTGGCGGGTCGGCGCTGAATTCGGGCACACTTCTCGTGCAGCTCAAACCTGCGGACAACAGGCCAGCGCTTGAGGTCACGTTGGGCACATTGCGGCGTGCGCTGTCCGGTATTGCTGGTCTGAAGACATTCATTACGCCGCAGCAAAGTTTGCGTTTCGGTGGACGAAGCACCCAGAGCCTTTACCAGGTCGTATTGCAGTCCATCGATGCGTCGGCAGCACGTCAATGGTCGCAGACACTGGGTGACGCCATGCGGGCAGATAGTGCGCATTTCGTCGATGTCGCTTCGGATTTGCAGGACAACGCTTTGCAAGCGCACATCGAGGTGGATCATGACCGTGCAAACAGCCTTGGCGTGACATCACAAGCCCTGCGCACGACGCTCGAAGCAGCATTCGGCAGCTACGTGGCGACGCAGATCCAGACGACTGGTAACAGCTACGACGTTATCATCGAGTACGATCAGTCGATAGAATGGAACGAGCAGTCGCTCGGTGCGCTTAAAGTAGGCTCGACTTCCGGCACGCTGGTGCCGCTGTTGAGCTTTGCCAAGATTACGCGCGTATCTGGCCCGGTTACCGTCAACCAGACTGGCCAGCTCACCGCAGTCACTCTGTCGTTCAACCTTCCAGCGGGCGTGGCGCTGGGAACAGCCACGGCGCAACTGGATGCGATCAAGCAGCAGATACAGCTTCCCACGACGGTGACCACCAGTCTGGCGGGCGCGGCCCAGATATTCAAACAAACGAGTGACAGCACCGGATTGCTCATCGGCGCAGCCATTCTCACCATCTACATTGTCCTCGGCGTGTTTTATGAGAGCTTCCTGCATCCGTTGACGATCCTGTCAGGCCTGCCTTCGGCGGCGTTCGGCGCGCTGCTTACACTCAAACTGTTCGGCTTCGATCTTTCCATCATCGCGCTCATCGGGCTTTTGATGCTGATCGGTATCGTCAAAAAGAACGCGATCATGATGATCGATGTGGCGCTGACGTTGCAACGTGACGAGAAAATGCCGACCCTGGAGGCTATCCATGAAGCGGCAGTGCGCCGTCTTCGGCCCATCATGATGACGACATTCTGCGCCCTTTTCGGGGCTCTCCCCATCGCTTTGGGTACGGGGGCGAGTTCGGAGCTTCGTCAACCACTCGGCATCGCTGTCGTGGGTGGGCTCATCGTCAGCCAGATACTGACGCTGTTCATGACGCCGGTCATATTTGTCGAAGTGGAGCGGTTTTCGGACTTTTTGAAGTCGTTGTGGAAGACCAAGCAGCACAAGGCCGTCACGGAGTAGTCATCGATAAGGATGATTTTCAGGAATGGGCTTGTAATATCATGCGTTTGATCTATTTGCGGACATGTGCAATGGTGCTAATCTCTCATGCAACACGGCCATAGTTCCGGGAAAGACGACCGACATGGCATTGCATGAATTTACATCGATCTCGTTGACATCACTTTCAAGTTTGACCGAGGCAACGGCCAGGATCGCAGGAGCTCGGACGCAAGACGAGGTTATCGAAGCCGTCAAGGCATCGGCGCGCGCCTTGATTGGGTGTCAGGGAATAGCGATCATCCGCAGAGATGGCGACCTTTGCTACTACGTGGAAGAGGACGCCGTCGGGCCGCTTTGGAAGGGGCAGCGGTTTTCGACATCCGCCTGCATCAGCGGCTGGGTGATGATACATGGGGAAACGGCGGTCGTTCCAGACATCTTTAAGGACGAGCGTATACCGCACGATCTTTATGCCGATACGTTTGTCAAAGCTCTGGTTATGGCTCCTGTCGGAGCGAATAATCCCGTGGGTGCGATTGGTGCCTATTGGTCAAACCCCTATCAGCCGAGCCAGTGGGAAATCGAGACACTGGAGGCTTTGGCCAGTGCTGCCACATCCGCCTTTGAAACCGTCGATCTAATCGGCTCGCTTTCCAGCGATCTGGCGCAGGCCCGCAGCCTTTTGCCGGATTACAGCGATGACCAGGGTGATTTTTCGAAAGACATCGAGCGTGTCGGCGGCATCGCGGCAGTTCCCACTATTCTCGACGTCGTTTTGCGGATGACGGGAATGGGTTTTGCCGCCGTTGCCAGAGTGACGAAAGACAGGTGGATCACCTGCCAGTCACTCGATCATCTCGGTTTTGGTCTTAAGCCGGGCGATGAACTGCCGATAGAAAGTACACTGTGCAATGAAATCCGCGACCACCGAGAGGCGGTCGTGTTCGATGATTCTGCCGTGGACCCTTTATATAAGGATCACCACACGCCGCGTATCTACGGGTTACGAAGCTATATATCCGTACCCATCATCCTGTCCAACGGCCAGTTCTTCGGCTCATTATGTGCTATCGATCCAAACCCGGCCAAGGTCAACAATCCCCAGGTCCTGGGTACCTTCAAGCTTTTTGCCGAACTGATCGCCCATCATCTGGATGCAGATGAAAGGCTGAAGTTGACGCAGGATTTGTTGGTGCGGGAACAACAGGTCTCTGAACTGCGCGAACAGTTCATCGCCGTTCTCGGCCACGATTTGCGCAACCCGATTGCTGCCGTGGATGCGGGTACGTCTCGCCTGATGAAAGAGGGTTGGACCGAGCGCAGCCCATTGGTTCTCAAGCTTATGAAGTCCAGTATCGCCCGCATGGGTGGATTGGTCGACAATGTGATGGATTTGGCCCGGGCGAGACTGGGCGGTGGTATTTCTCTCGAAATTTCTGAACACGACCTCTCAACAACGCTGTCCCACGTCATCGATGAGCTTCGCGTTGCGCATCCCGAACGCAACATCGATGCCGATTTCGACATTCCTGTCCCGGTGCTGATCGACCGCCTTCGGATGGCACAGATGTTTTCCAACCTGGTTTCGAATGCTTTGACCCATGGTGTCGAGAACGGGACTGTTGGAATCCGTGGGTCTATTCACGAGGGGCATCTGCAACTCTCCGTCAGCAATCACGGGGTGCCAATCCCTGCGGATATGCTCGATAAGCTTTTCCAGCCATTCCGCCGGGGCGATCTGCGACCCAGCATGCAAGGCCTTGGCCTTGGCCTCTATATCGCCTCTGAAATCGCAAAGGCGCACAAGGGCACGATTGCCGTTCACTCCGACGATGTCGAAACCAGGTTCACATTCTCTATGCCTGTTTCCGCGGCGTAAGACGTTGCGCTGCGCGGATAGGTTTTAGGGCATTCCGTTATCCCGCCGAATATCGTAAACGGACATATCTATGTGGTTGCGGGGATGCGGGATGATTGCGAACGAAAAGCTTGATGACAGAGAGAAGCAGACGCATCGCAGAGGATTTGGCGTTGCGACGGTCTATGAGACGCTGCGCAACGAAATCATAGAGCTCAAGCTTGCTCCCGGAAGTCCGATTGACGAGGTCCAGCTTTCCGAACGCTTCGAGCTGTCGCGAACACCCATTCGGGAGGCTCTGGTCAAGCTGTCCGCCGAGGGTCTGATCACCACGCTGACGAACCGTGCAACGATTGTCTCGCAGATCGACTTTCTGGGCCTGCCCGAATTTTTCGACGCGCTGACGTTGATGTATCGCGTCACGACACGACTGGCGGCGGCAAATCACACCGAAGAAGATATCGTTACCATCAGGGCGTTTCAGAAATCCTTCGAGACATCCGTGACCGAGCGCGACGTTCTCGCCATGATTTCTACCAACAGGGATTTCCACCTCGCTATCGCCTGGGCAGGTCGCAACCGGCATTACACGGAGCTTTTCACGCGGTTGCTCGATGAGGGTCGCCGTATTCTTCGCCTTTATTATTCCTCATTCAATGATGTGTTGCCACGCCATTACGTGACGGAACATGAGGATATGATCCAGGCCATCATGGAGCGCGACGTGGCGAAAGCCGACCAAATTGCCGTTGCTCACGCCGACCAGATCGTACAGCAAATTCGCTCCTATATCGCTGCCGATACCCGTCAAAGCGTGGATATTTCCCTCTAAATATTGAGATGGGCGCGTCGGGCTTGATGCACTCACCCGCCATTAGTTCATGTATTTTATTTGTCGACAAAGAATAATCGCCGTGATATTGAACTGATCATGATCGGTTTTGGGCATTTTTGCTCTAGGATGAACAGAGGTTACAGGACATGGCTGACACGATTTTTTCCGGCTGCATTCCCGCTTTGATGACGCCGTGCAACGCGGACCGTACGCCCGATTTCGATGGCCTTGTCAAAAAGGGCAAGGATCTCATCGCTGCGGGCATGTCAGCGGTCGTCTATTGCGGCTCGATGGGTGACTGGCCACTTCTGACGGATGAGCAGCGCCAAGAGGGCGTGAAGCGTCTTGCCGAAGCCGGCATTCCCGTCATCGTCGGCACGGGTGCGATCAACACCAAGTCTGCGGTCAGCCATGCAGCGCATGCCGCCAAGGTTGGTGCCAAGGGGCTGATGGTTATTCCCCGCGTCCTGTCTCGCGGTTCGTCTTCGTCAGCGCAGAAAGCACATTTCTCTGCCATTCTCGAAGCCGCAAATGGTTTGCCCGCTGTCATTTACAACAGCCCTTATTATGGCTTTGCGACACGCGCCGATCTTTTCTTCGATCTCCGCTCGCGCTTTAGCAACCTGATCGGCTTCAAGGAATTCGGTGGCAAGGCGGATATGACCTATGCTGCTGAAAACATCACTGCAGGTGATGACGAACTGACGCTGATGGTGGGTGTCGATACCGGCGTTTATCACGGTTTCGTCAATTGCGGTGCTGGTGGTGCCATAACCGGCATCGGCAACGCGCTTCCCAAAGAGGTACTTCACCTCGTTTCATTATGTGAAAAAGCAGCAAAGGGTGACGCCGCATCGCGCCGGGAAGCGCGCGAACTTGAAGAGGCACTCACCATTCTCTCTGCCTATGATGAGGGTCCGGACCTCGTGCTCCACTACAAGTATCTGATGGTTCTAAACGGTGACGCCGAGTACACTCTGCACTTCAACGAGACGGACGAGCTCAGTGCCTCGCAACGCCGTCAGCTGGAAAACCAGTATGCCTTGTTCAAGAACTGGTACGCATCGCGCTACCCCAACTAACAGCCCAAAGAAAATGCGCCCTGTCGGGGCGCATTTTTACGTTGTATACTGACCAGATCAGGCGACCTGTTTTTCGGCAATGTCTCCATGCTCGCGCACCGTCAGGTAATTGACGAGATCCTTGATCGTGACGACAAGCAGATCATGGCGTGCAGCAAAAATTTCCAACTGCGGCAGGCGCGCCATGGTGCCATCATCATTTGCCACTTCGCATATGGTGCCAGACGGGAACTTGCCGGCGAGACGGCAAAGATCGACCGCAGCCTCCGTATGCCCCGTACGACCGAGAACGCCGAGCGGGTTTGCCCGCAACGGAAAGATGTGGCCCGGACGTGCAAAGTCATCCGGTTTGCTATCCGGGGAAACCAATGCGCGCACGGTCTTAGCGCGGTCGCTTGCAGAAATGCCGGTGGTGGTGCCGGGAATGTAGTCAACCGAAACGGTAAATGCCGTCTTATGATATTCCGTATTGCGCGGCACCATCATCGGAATGTCGAGTTCGTCCAGACGTTCACCCGGTATGGCCACGCAGATGAGACCACGCGCATGGTTCATCATGAACGCAACCTGATCGGCGGTAATGCTGTCGGAAGCAACGATGATGTCGCCTTCGTTTTCGCGATCTTCATCGTCGACGACGATAACCATGTCACCACGTGCGATGGCTGCAACCGCTTCTTCAATCGTAGAAATAGTCATGTCTTGCCTTTCAAGGGTAATGCCGTTTCCAGCACTTTCGCGTTTTTAAGACGCCAAATTTCCCTTGGGCGAACAACGCAACATTCTCCCGTGATTGCGGGATATGCCACCTTGTTCTCTTCCATCCGGACTATACCGTCGGCTCCGGCCTCTCACCGGATCTGCTGACCTTCCGGCATAACCGGAAGCGCTCGCGGGCTCCGGGATAAATCCCGATACCGCCGGTGGGGAATTACACCCCGCCCTGAGAACACAGCGAACATAGGTCATGGACGCTCACATGATCAAGAGGCAAAGCTTGCTTGAGAAGAGCCATTTGGGAAAAGAATTTGCGTAGCGAGACATCAACCCGCAATTCATCTGCATCTCGGGACCCTTAATCGCGAGCCTTGACGAAATAGTTGATTTTTGTCCTTGCAGCTCTAGTGGCTAGAGGTCGTAAGACATGCTCATAACCAAGAGGAATGACATATGAGTACGTCTTTGCAGACCAGATTTCGCGTCGAGGGCATGGATTGCGCTTCCTGCGCCACCAAGATCGATACCGCGGTGCGGCGCATGCCGGGTGTGGAAGACGTTTCGGTATCGGTTACTGCCGGTACGATGACTGTCAGCCATGATGAGAAAAGCGACCTGACGGCAATCGGGAAAAAGGTGACGGGGCTGGGGTACGATGTAGCGCAGCTTCCAGCCGCCGCCACAGCCGCCACGTCGGAACCATCGCATGAGCATGGTCCCGGATGTACACACGACCACGATCACACTCACCAGCATGACCACCACGATCATGGATCCCACGGATCAAAAAAGACCGCGGTGAGCGTCGAAGGTCTTCATGGACATGACCACGCGCCGAGCAGCGGACCATGGTGGAAAAGCAAAAAGGGGCGGACGACTATTCTGGCAGGCGTAGCGCTGGTTGTTGCCTATGGTGTTGGGCATCTGTTCCCAGCCATTCAAATTTACGCATTTGCGCTTGCCATGCTTGTCGGCCTCGTCCCGATTGCGCGTCGTGCGATCATGGCTGCTTTCGCAGGGACACCATTTTCCATCGAGATGCTCATGACGATTGCCGCCATCGGCGCGCTAGTCATCAATGCGACGGAAGAAGCGGCGGCTGTCGTTTTCCTGTTCCTCGTCGGCGAGTTGCTGGAAGGGGTCGCTGCAGGCAAGGCCAGAGACAGCATCAAATCGCTCGCGGCGCTCGTTCCCAAAACAGCACTGGTGGAAGAAGATGGAAAGACGCATGAAGTAACTGCCGAAACGCTGGCCGTTGGCTCCATTATTCTCGTGCGTCCGGGTGACCGCATCTCAGCAGATGGCATAATCGTCTCCGGTGAAAGCTCGGTAGACGAGGCACCGGTGACGGGCGAAAGCGTTCCGGTAAACAAGAGCCCTGACGATACGGTCTTTGCCGGTACAGTAAACGGCAACGCTGCCCTTCGCGTGCGGGTCACAGCGGCGGCGCGAGACAACACCATCGCACGGGTCGTGAAACTGGTTGAGGAAGCGCAGGAAAAGAAGGCACCCACCGAGCGCTTCATCGACCGCTTTTCGAAATATTACACACCTGCGGTCGTGCTGGTTGCAGCATTGGTTGCTGTGGTTCCGCCCCTTGCTATGGGCGCGGATTGGAACGAATGGGTTTATAAGGGACTGGCCATTTTGTTGATCGGCTGCCCCTGCGCGCTTGTCATCTCCACACCTGCCGCCATCGCCGCCTCACTGTCTGCGGGCGCGCGGCGCGGTTTGTTGATGAAAGGTGGTGCTGTTCTTGAGGGCGTCGGAAAGCTCACGGCAATCGCGTTGGATAAGACGGGAACGTTGACGGAGGGCAAGCCCAAAGTCATGGATATCGTGCCGTTCGAGTTCACGGAAGCGGACGTTCTGCGTTTTGCAGCTGCCCTCGAAACAGGGTCGAGCCACCCTCTCGCGGTCTCCATTCTTGCCAAAGCTGCGGAAAATGGTGTCGATATTCCCGTTTCGCAGGATGCGAAAGCGCTGGGTGGCAAGGGTGTGACGGCTGTCGTAGAGGGGAACGAGATATTCCTGGGCTCGCCAAAAGCCGCCGCCGAAAGGGTTTCTGTTCCAGAACAGCACCTGAACATGATCTCGGCTTTGAACGATGATGGCAAAACGGTTTCCGTTCTGCTTGTGGATGGCAAGCTCGCCGGTGCCATCGCCATGCGTGATGAGCCACGTGCCGATGCCGTTCAGGGCCTTGCCTTGCTGAAAGACAGCGGTGTGAAGATCGTCATGCTGACCGGTGATAACAAGCGCACGGCAGACGCGATTGGTCAGGCCCTTGGTATCGAGGTTCGTGCCGAATTGATGCCAGAGGACAAGCAGCGGATTGTCGGAGAGTTGAAAAGTCAGGGCTTTGTCGTCGGCAAGGTTGGAGATGGCATCAATGATGCGCCAGCGCTTGCCGCCGCCGATATCGGCATCGCCATGGGCGGCGGTACGGACGTCGCATTGGAAACGGCAGACGCTGCCATTTTGCATGGGCGCGTCTCCGATATCGCCAGAATGATCGATTTGTCCAAACGCACAATGCGCAATATTTATCAGAATATCGCCATGTCGCTGGGGCTGAAAGCTGTGTTTCTGGTAACGACGATCATCGGCCTCACAGGTCTCTGGCCTGCAATTCTGGCAGATACCGGTGCAACGGTGCTGGTGACGCTCAATGCTTTGAGATTGCTGCGGGTAAAGTCTGCTTAAGAGGTCGCTGTTGCCCCAGTCCAGCTATCCGACGGGTCTGGGGCAGACCGCCTGATGAAGATGTCAGACATGTTTCGTTGTATGGTCGTTATATGCCTGACTTAAGATAAACTTATCATATTTCCTGTAACCGTAACGGCACATGGCGACGCTCTCTAGCGCTGCGCCATTTCGGGGTTCTGGGGAGTACCACAATGAAAGTGTCGATTAAGTCAGTTCTGATCATTTCCTTTGCCATATTGAGTATTCTGGTGATGGGCCTGATGGGCGATCGGCTGCTCAAGGAGATTGAGCAGCGAAGCAATTCCGCACATCTTGCCAAGCTGGCCGAACTGGATTCAGCACTTTTCCAGACGCTTCTTGGCCTACGCGGAGAACGTGGCGGCGTCTCTTCCGCACTCAAGCTGGAGCCAGCTGATGTTTCATCGAGCGTGAAAAACATCACTGTTGGTCGGCAGGACATCGACACCGCTTTCGCCAAGGTCAAGGACGTGGCCAGCCAGTTCGATGACAAGTCCATCGGACAGACGCTTGCGCCGGTCATGAGTGGTTACACCCAGTGGATTGCTACGCGCACAAGCGTTGACAGCGCCGTGACGCGCCCTGTCGCCGAACGTGATGCCACCCTTGCGAAAAAGTTGACGGGCATGGCTGACACTATGCTGGCTGATCTCGAAGCAGCATCAAACAGGGTCGAGGCGGCTATTATTTCTCGCGATCCGTCCATGATCATGTTCACGCAGTTGCGTTCATTGGCCTGGACGGCCCGCACACAACTGGGCACGGCAAATACCACCCTCGTCGGCGGGGTCATCGCAAAGCAGCCGCTGTCCTCAGACAAACTCGCGGAAATCGCCGTTCAGGACGCCAAGGTCGCACTTGCGTGGGATGTCATTACACAGATCATCAGCAGCGATTCTGCTCCTGCCCAATTGAAAGAGCTTCACCGGACAGCACAAACAACCTATTTCGGCGGTGCGTATGCCAACCAGCGAATTGCCGCAATCAAGCAATCGCAAGCCGGTCAACCGTTTGACATGTCCGTAGAGGACTGGCGCAAACCTGCTGCCCCAGCTCAGGCCTCCGTTGCCGATATCGCCTCTGCCTCGCTTGCGCAGATGACGACGCTCACCACGACGAATCTGGCATCTTCGACGACTTCCATCATTTTTCTGGCCGTCGGCACTCTGCTCGCACTCGGGCTGACCATCGGTGTCATCTCCATCATTATTTTCCGCATTGCCAACCCGATCGGTGCCTTGACCCAGGCAATGCGTAAACTGGCGGGCGGCGATTTGTCTGTCATCATCAACGGATCGAGCCGCAAGGATGAGATCGGTGATATGGCCCGAGCCGTGGAAATTTTTCGCGAAGCCGCGATCCAGAACCGTGAACTTGAAGCAGAAACGGTTCGTGGACGTGAAGCTGCCGAGGCAGAGCGCATCAGCATACAGCAACGTGCGGAGGGCGAGGCGGAAGAGCGCCTGCAACGGGCGACTTCCGGGCTGGCGCACGGGCTGAAGCGGCTTGCCGCCGGCGACCTGTTGTGCGAACTGGACGAGCAGTTCAGCGAACAATTCGAAAGCCTTCGCCACGATTTCAACAGCTCTGTCCATCAACTGCGCACGGCCCTCGAAAGCGTCAGCAAAACGGCCCTGAGCGTACGAAGCGGCAGTGACGAGATATCTTCGGCTTCCGATCAGCTATCGAAACGAACAGAACAGCAGGCAGCATCTTTGGAAGAAACCGCTGCGGCGCTGGAGGAAGTCACCACCAACGTCAAGCAGACATCAGAGCGGGCCAATGAAGCACGTGAAATGGTGCGCAATGCGAGCGAGCGTGCGGAAAACTCCAGCAAGGTCGTGTCAAACGCGGTTGATGCCATGAGCCGCATCGAAACAGCGTCCAATCAGATTGGGCAGATCATTGGCGTGATTGACGAAATCGCGTTCCAAACCAACCTTCTGGCACTCAATGCCGGCGTGGAAGCTGCCCGCGCGGGCGAGGCGGGCAAGGGCTTTGCCGTGGTGGCGCAGGAAGTTCGCGAGCTCGCCCAAAGGTCCGCCAAGGCTGCCAAGGAAATCAAAGCTCTGGTCGGCAACTCCGAAGCAGCCGTCAATCAAGGCGTTGTACTCGTCAACGATACCGGCGAAGGCCTGACGGAAATCGCAGGCCTCGTCGCTGCAATCAACGAACAGATGGGCGCGATCGCAACGGCGGCAAGAGAGCAGGCTACCGGTCTTTCTGAAATTAACTCTTCCGTTAACCACATGGATCAAGTGACCCAGCAGAACGCGGCTATGGTCGAGGAAATGAATGCAGCCGGCGCTGGCCTTGCCGAAGAAAGCCGCAGACTTTCAGAGCTTTTGGGTGGCTTCCAAATGAATAACGACACTCAGGACAGGAACGTCCGGCGTCGCGCGGCCTGACAGGCCAGAGTTATACAAGTTAAGCTAAAAGGCGGCTGCATTACACATGCAGCCGCCTTTTCTCATGGAGAAGTTCAAGTTCTCCAGACCGAAACGGCCTGTGGCTTCAGCACGTTGCTGCCGAGAACCACCACCGCGCCATCCGGGATATTCCAGTCTTGTGTGCCATAGTTGAAGGCAAAGGTGAGGTCTCCGCGTCGGCGTATACGGATGGTATCCGGCAGCGATATAGTCTTGAGGCCCGCTTTTGTCGCCGCGAGCGCGACAACGTTGGATAGCAAAACCTCATCTGCCCAGCATGCCAGATACAACAGGTTGTCGGTCTCGGTCAGCGCAGGGTCGCCACTTGCGAAGCGGGCGAGCACATTGGCCGAGGTCTGGACGGTTTCGCGCCAACGAATTGCCGCGCCGGACACCTCTCCAGTGACAGTGTCGGACAGACCGGGCCGCAAGGTAGACACTTGAATGACGCGGTTGCCGGTACGTTCACCCAGCGGTCCCGGTGGCAGGTTTTTCGGGATGACAAAGTTGCGGTCGCGCGATCCGGTCCGCGCGCCGATCAGGATCTGGCCGGTAGCCTTTGCCAGAGCGGCTTCTGTCGCTACATCGACTTCTGTCATGCAGGGAACGACAACCAGAGCATAGCCTTCAAGCGAATCGCCCGGACGCACGAAATCGATATCCAGACCAAGACGGCGAAGGGCTTCGTACCAGCGGAAGCAAAGTTCCTCGTAACGGAAATCCTTGCCCTGCGGCTGTATTATCGTCGTCCAGTAGCTCTGGTAATCGAAGACCAGGGCGACCTGAGCCTTGCCGCTTTCCGGCAGATTACCAAAGGCCTCAAGTTCCTTACCAACCTGCTGCGCTTCCAACCCACCGGGGGAAAGCTCGTCCAAACCTGACATGTTCAGGCCAGCGTGCATCTGTTCCTGTGCAAAGGGCGCTTGCCGCCAGCGGAAATAGCTGACAACTTCAGCACCGTGCGCCAGCGCTTCCCATGTCCACAGCCTGATCATGCCGGGCTTTGGCACCGGGTTCCATGGCGCCCAGTTGACCGGGCCGGGTTGCTGTTCCATCACCCAGAAACGACCTTTGCCGACGCTGCGATAGAGGTCATGATGGTAGGGCGCGATATCAGGATGAGAAGTCTCGGCCCAGCGATTGCGCTCTTCTTCCGTAAACGGAAACTTCTCGACAAAGCCGATGGGGTAGCTGTCCCAGGATGCGAGATCCAGATTGTCTCCGACCTTGAAGTGGTCGAAATCTGAGACGAAGCCCATGAAATTGTGGGTTAACCAACGTCCCGGCGAATGCTTGCGAATGATATCGCACTGCATCTTGTCATAGGCTGCGACCTGATCGGACTGGAAGCGCCAGAAATCCAGCCGGGTTGCCGGGTTGGTTTCGGTGACTGTAAGGTTCGGTAGTGAAACATCATCGAAACTGTTCAGCTCCATGGACCAGAAAACCGAGCCCCAGGCTTCGTTCAGCTGTTGTGGCGACTGATAGCGCAGCCGCAGCCACTGCTTGAACTGCTTGAGGTCTTCTGGACCCCAAGACGCAGTGGTGTCATGGCAGCCATATTCGTTGTCCGTTTGCCAGCCGGTAAGGCCGGGATGCTCGCCATAACGCTTGGCGATGATCTCGACGATCCGCGCGCTTTCCCGCCACCACGTCTGCGACGAAAATGTGTAGTGACGACGTGAGCCGAAGCCCCGAACCTTGCCGTCTTCGTCATAGGGTAGAATATCGGGATGCTCATCCACCAGCCATTTCGGTGGTGTGGCGGTCGGTGTTCCCAAGACGATCTTAAGGCCCGCGGCATGCAGTACGTCCATGGCCCGGTCGAGCCATTCGAACTGGAACTGTCCGCGCGCAGGCTCAAGCCGCGACCACGCAAATTCACCGATGCGCACGAAGGATATGCCCAGTTCGCGCATGCGGCGTGCGTCTTCGGTCCAGCGGCTTTCGTCCCAGTGTTCGGGATAATAACATACGCCCAGCATTATCGCGTCAAATCCCCATTGATGATGGCACGGCCTTGCCCGTCGAAAACGTGGCATGCTTTGGCATTGATGCCGAGTTTGAGAGTATCGCCCGGTTTGGCACTGGCCAGACCATCGGCCTTGACAGAGATTTCCGAACCATCGGCCAGTTCAACGAAAAACAGCGTTTCCGAGCCAAGATATTCCGCAAGCTTCACCGTGCCTTCGAGCACCACGTCACCCTCGCCAGTTGCGCTGATGTGCTCCGGGCGGATGCCGATGGACGCGTCCGTCAGTGAGGCATTGTCAGGACCGTCAAGAGCAAGCGTGACGTTGCCCGGCAGCATCACAATGATTTTGCCACCCTCGTTCTTCGCTGAGACTTTCAGCACATTCATTTTCGGTGAACCGATGAAACCGGCGACGAAGAGGTTGGCGGGGCGGTGATAGAGTTCGAGCGGTGAACCCACCTGCTCGATCTTTCCGGCTGAGAGAACCACGATCTTGTCGGCCATGGTCATGGCTTCCACCTGATCATGGGTGACGTAGATCATCGTCGCCTTCAGGTCTTGGTGAAGCTTGGAAAGCTCGCCGCGCATCTGCACGCGCAAGGCGGCGTCCAAATTGGACAACGGCTCATCGAACAGGAAGACTTCCGGGTTGCGAACGATGGCACGACCGATGGCAACGCGCTGACGCTGACCGCCGGAAAGCTGGCCCGGCTTGCGTTGCAGCAACGGTTCAAGCTGCAACAGTTTGGCCGCATGCGCCGTGCGCTCGGCAATCATCTCTTTTGAATGGCCGGTCATGCGAAGTCCGAAGCCGATGTTTTCAGCTACTGTCATATGCGGGTAAAGCGCATAGGACTGGAACACCATGGCCACGCCGCGTTCGGATGGGCCGATCTTGGTCATGTCCTGCCCGCCGATGGACAGCGCGCCGGAGGTGATCTGCTCCAGACCCGCGATCATCCGCAATAGCGTGGATTTTCCGCAGCCGGAGGGGCCGACGAAGACGCAGAACTCGCCATCCTTCACGTCGAGATCGACGCCCTTGATGACGCTGAGTGCGCCAAACTCTTTCTTGACGTTGCGCAGGCTTACGTCAGCCATTGGTCTTGCCTCCCTTTGCAGGTTCCAGTTCGAGGAGCAGCGCGCTTTCCGGTTTCAGCATCGGCAAGGGCAGGCCCGCGAGGCCCACGCTGGAAAGCTCGAAACTGATGTTGCCGGAGAGCAGCTTTTTCTGGCCCTCGGAGATGCGAATGAATTCCGGCTTTGCCGGAAGCGTGTTGGTGATGGTCCATGTGCCGCCCAGCTTCGTGATGCTTTCTGGCAGTTTCAACGGTGCCGGCTGCTCGCCCACCATCTGCGGCCCCTGCGCGACGATCACGACGATCTTGTCTTTGCTCGCCGCTCCCCACACGTAACGACCATCGACAGGCTCCATGCGGAAATTGGTGCCCGGCGCATGCAGCAGCCCTCTCAGCCGCTTGTAGGTCTCGATGTAAAGCTTGAGTTCGGCACGCTCCACCGTCGTCAGTTCCAGTGGGTTGAGCTCTACGCCCATATGGTAGGCCATGGCTACCAGCGCCCGGAACGCCAGCGTATGGCGACGACCCGTCTGATGGTTGGGAGATGCGGAAATATGGCTTCCGAGAATTTCCGGAGGCACAAAGAGAGACGCACCGCGCTGAATTTCCAGCCGCTCCAGCGCATCCGTGCCATCGGATGTCCATATCCGATGGGTACGGGCCAAGGCACCGAAATCGATGCGTCCGCCACCGGACGCACAGCTTTCGATCTCGACAGTCGGGTGGGCAGCGCGCACGCGGTCCATCAACGCATAAACGGCACGGGTCTGAGCAGAGGTCTTCGCCTTGCCATCGGCTCCGCCCGCATGGGTCAGGTCGCGGTTCATGTCCCACTTGATGTAGGAGACGGCATGGTTTGCCAGCACGGCATTGATCTTGGAAAACAGATAGTCGGAAACCCCTTTCCGCGTAAGATCGAGCACGAGTTGCGTGCGCGATTGCAGCAGCGGACGGCCGTCGATCTGCAAGGCCCAATCCGGGTGCTTCTTGTAAAGCTCCGACACAGGGTTGATCATCTCAGGCTCGAACCAGATGCCGAACTGCATGCCAAGCCCGGTCACGTGGTCGACTAACGGCTTCAGGCCTTCAGGGTATTTGCGGGCGTCGATGTCCCAATCGCCAAGGCTCGTCGTGTCGTCGTCACGCTTGCCGAACCAGCCATCGTCGAGAACGAAACGCTCGATGCCGATCTCAGCCGCAGCCGTTGCCTGCGCCTTCAGGGATACCATCTTGTGGTCGAAATAATTGCCTTCCCAGGTATTCAGCGTCACCGGGCGGGGAGACATTTTACCATCAGGCCAGTCAAGAAGCTCGCTGCGAACGAAAGCATGAAACGCTTCCGTGTCAGGCCCGGCATAGGCCACGGGGCTTTGATAGGTTTCACCGGCTCCGAGAATGACTTCGCCCGGCTCGAACAACTCACCCATGTGGATCAGGCGCTGGCCGTCATCCGTGCGGTCTATGACGATCTGATGGTTGCCGCTCCAGCCGAGGGTGACGCCGAAACGCCGTCCGGCATTCTCGACTGATATCATTGGAAAACGGTCATGCGAGGTGCGTCCGCGACGGCTTTCCTGAGACCAGACGCCGTTGCCGAGCGTCTCTTTTCGGGTCTGGAACTCGCGTCCCCACATGCCGGTGAAACTCGTCAGTTCCGTTTCGCCCGCCGGTACCGCGAACGTTGCCGCCATGCAGCGATCCAGCTGGTAGCCCGCCTCTCCGCGATTGGTCAGCGTCGTGGACATCGAGATCAGCCCGGATGCATGCTCGGTCAGTGTGATGGAGAGATCGATTTTCGCAATGGTATCGAGGCCATGCAGAATGGTCTTGTTCCCGCTGCTTTCCACCGCCCACGAGCCGAATTGCAACGTGAAATCGCGGCCTTGGCGGTGGCCTGACATGGCTGGCCAGCCGAAGAAGCCCATGCCTCCGGTCGGCAAAAGTACCGACGAAGGAACGGCGATGTCCATGCCGTTGATGCGGCTGGAGCGTTCTATATCGAACAATGCATCGGGCGCCGTTGCGCCCGATCCGAACGACAGGATTTCCGGCATGCCGAGTTTCGGCAGGCGCAGGTTCAGCGCGAAATTGCCTTTACCGATTGTGATGATCTGGCTCATCCCTTTGTCGCTCCCAATGTCAGTCCGGCAATGAAGTGTTTTTGCATGATGAAGAACATGGCGACTGGCGGCAGCGCGGCCACCAGTGAGCCCGCCGACACCAGATGCCAGGCGGCTACCCACTGTCCATTCAGCGAATAGAGGCCAGCGGTTACGGGCATGGCGTGCTGTCCCTGCACCAGAACGGTTGCCCAGAAGTAGTCATTCCAGACGAAGGTGAAGACGAGGACGGACAGCGCGGCAATCGCCGGACGCATCAGCGGCAACACGATGTAGCGGAAAATCTTCCATTCGGAGACGCCTTCGACACGCGCGGATTCGATCAGCGCGAAGGGTAGCCCCTTGATGAAATTGCGCATGAACAGTGTGCAAAACCCGGTCTGGAAGGCGACATGGAACAGCACGAGGCCCATGGTCGTGTCGTAGAGACCAGCCCTCAGCGTCATGTCACGAACCGGAACCATCAGGATCTGGAACGGAATGAAATTGCCGGCCACGAACATGAAGAACAGAAGCAGGTTGGCCTTGAACTTGTAGACCGCTAGCGCAAAGCCTGTGAGGCAGGAGAGTGCCACAGCGCCGATCACCGTGGGGATCGTGACCTTGAACGAGTTCAGGATATAGAGCCCGATGGGCGAATCCCGGAAAACGGCCGTGTAGTTTTCAACGCCCGCAAAGCCCGAGGGAATGCCGAAATAGTTGCCAGCGGCAAAGTCGCCCGCCGGTCTGACGGAGGTGATGGCAACGCCGATCAGCGGCAACAGCCAAAGGATGAGCGCGATGGGCAGCAGGATTTTGTAGCCTCTCTGAATGAAAGGCGACGCGTTGCGAATGGGTGCGGGGAACATCAGGAATTCCTTTCCTGGCTCAGCATGCGCACGATGAAGAGCGTGATGAAAATCATCATGATGAGGAACAGAACGACGGCGATGGCTGCGCCATAACCCATGCGGAAGCCGTATTCCGACAGCGCCTGTTCATACATGAAATAGGAGAGCACCGAACTTGAGCCGTAAGGACCGCCTGCGGTCATGACCGATACGAGGTCGAAGGAGCGCAGCGAGCCGATGACGGTCACGACCATGGCGATGAAGGTTGCCGGGGCCAGTTGCGGCAGAATGATGTTCCACAACAGCTTGAAGCCCTTGGCACCATCCATGCGCGCCGCTTCCACCTGCTCCGGGTTAATATTGTTGAGGCCGGTCAGATAGAGGATCATGCAATAGGCCGTCTGTGGCCACAGGCCCGCGACGATGATGCCATAGGTCACGTAGTTTTCGTCGGCGAGGATCGCAATCTGCTGGCCGGTCAACCATTCCAGTAGTTTGGAAAACAGCCCGAAATCCGGGGCGTAAAACCATGTGAACATCAGGCCGACCACCACCTGGCTGATGACGAATGGAAAGAAGAACAGCGACTTGTAGAGACGGATGCCGCGCACATTCTGGTTGAGGAACAGCGCGACCGCCAAGCCCGCCGGAATGGACAGCAGATACAGCACCAGCCAGATGATGTTGTTCTTCAGCGAGACGTAGAATGTATCGTCGTGAAGAAGCTCGGCATAATTGCCAAAGCCTACCCAGCTCATCTCGCCCATTCCGTCCCAGTCGTGAAAACTGATCCAGATCGACTCGAAGATGGGCACCAGAACATAGATGACGAACATCAGCAGGCCGGGGGCCAGGAAAAGCCATGGCGCTAGTTTTTGCTGATTGCGCTTCCAGAAACTGGGCGACGTTGAAACGGCGTTGCTCACGGCGGCACCTTTGGAAAATTTTTATAAATAGCGGCCGGGTACCCGGGGCATGCCGCTTACGGCACCCGGCGCTGGGAGGAACGGGTCTTACTTGTAGACGCGAGCGCGGATCTTTTCGAGGCGCGCAAGGATGGCGTCGATCTTGTCAGGCTTGACCATGAATTCCTGGAAGCCCTCCATACCGGCCTTGGCCATTTCCGCCTGCGCATCGCGGTCGTAGAACTGTGCGATGGCGGTTGCCTTGGACAGCATGTCGAAGCCAGCCTCGAGGAACGGGTCCGTCGGCTTTTGTGCCTTGTTGTTGACCGGCAATTGGCCAAGCGTCGCGTTCATTTTGGACTGCACTTCCGGCGAGGCGATATAAGCGAGGAATTTCTTCGCATCGTCCTTGTTCTTGGCACCCTTCGGAATGTGGAACGTGTCGGTTGGTGCTTCCTCTGCATTCGGAAGACCTGCAGTGATTTCCGGGAAGGGCAGGAAGCCGATCTGCTCTTCTTTCAATCCGCCATTCTTAAAGGTGGCAACCGCGAAATTACCCATCAGATACATGGCAGCTTTGCCCTGCACCAACTGCGGAACGGCATCCTGCCAGTCGATGGCAGCATGGTTTTCGATGAAGTAACCCGGCTTAACGAGTTCAGCCCACTTCTCGAACACGGCTTTCACCCGCGGGTCGGTATAAGGCACCTTGCCGGATGTCAGCTGCATGTGGAAATCATAGCCGTTGACGCGCAGGTCGAGATAATCGAACCAGCCAGCGGCCGGCCACTGCGCCTTAGTGCCGATGGTAAACGGTGTGATGCCAGCGTCCTTCAGCTTCTTCGAGGCAGCCAGAAGCTCATCCCAGGTCTTGGGCGGGGTGATGCTTTGGCTCTGGAAGATGTCTTTGCGGTAGTAGATGCCCCATTGGTAGTAGGTATAGGGCACGCCCCACTTTTTGCCGTCTATGGTCATGGACGGAGAGGCGGACTTCAGCTGGTCTTCTAGACCGTTTGCAGTCCACACATCCGTCACGTCTTCGAAAAGGCCAGCCTTGACGAATGGCTCCATGCGGTTGCCCGCATACCAGGCAACGACATCAGGCGCATCGGCGGTCAGGAAGTTGCGGATGGCAGACTTGTAGCCCTCGTGGTCGAAGTTGTTCCACTTCACCGTCACACCAGGATTGGCCTTCTGGAAGTCTGCGATCAGCTCTTCCATGGCCTTTTTCGGCACCGGATCGGAGTGGTCGGAGTTGATGGTGATTTCGCCTGCTAAGGCGGATGAGAACAGCGCCGCCGACAAGGCAAGCCCGCTGAGGCTTTTCAAAAGGGTCATGTTTTCCTCCCTATGACCGTTATTCTTTCGCTCTCGAAAATGCGGTATTTTGCACACTCCTCCCGAGCGTCACAGATGTCGGCTTGATCATCCGGCCGAAAGCCGCAATAATCTACCGAAATTCCACATATTCTCCAGGATTCTAAGTTCATGTCAGTTTTGCTGCCCGTCCAGCGCGATGAGTCCGTGCCAGTACATCCGGAACACGATCCACGCCATCCACTCGTTGTGTTTGGTGATCACAGGTTCTGTGGCGGTGAGGCCTCTCTGGTGCAGGTTATGGCTGGTCCGCACATGCACAGTCAGGTGGAGCTTAATTTCGTGCTGGAAGGTGACATGACCTACTGGTTCGACGGCCGTGAGCTCACCATCGGTGCCGGGCGTCTGTGCCTGTTCTGGGGCATGATACCGCATCAGGTCATTGCCCGTGCGGAGAGAACGCGCTTCGTATGCCTCTATGTGCCGATGTCGTTTTTCCTCGGCCTTGCCAGTCTCACGCGGTTTCGCGATGCCGTGTTTCGCGGGGCGATGATAGAAGCGCTGGAGTTGCGCTCCTATGACAACGAGATATTCCAGCGCTGGCGAGATGAATTGCGCTCAGGCGACGAGGGGCTGATCGAGATCGTTCGCAACGAACTGAGTGCACGCGTCCTGCGCATCGAGCGGGATGGGTGGCGCGACTTGCGCGAAGAAGGTTCCGCCATCGCAAGCCTCGGTGCCAATGACAGCGAGCGGACCGAACATGTCGAGCGGATGCTGCGCTACATCGCCGAGAACGCCCTCAACAACATTTCAGCGGATGATGTCGGCAGGGACGCCGGGCTTCACCCCAACTACGCCATGTCCGTCTTCAAACGCGCGGTCGGCATGACCATCAATCAGGCCATCATCCGCCACAGGCTGGATACGGCTCAGTCCCTTCTGATCGCCACCGATCTGCCCATTACCGACGTTGCCTTCGAGTCCGGGTTTGGTTCGGTCTCACGCTTCTATCAGGCCTTCTCGGACCGATTTGCCCTGCGGCCAAAACAATATCGCGCCAGTATGCGAAGCAAGGTATGACCGCGTCAGCAATCACGGGCCATCGCAGATCGGTGCTTGCCCCATGATCGTCTCACCGACTTCCACGCTGTAAGCGCGCAAACCTTGGGCATCGAGATTGATAATGCGATAGCAAGGGTTTCCGCCAGTCCAGTAGGGCTTGGGGCTGGTCAGGTCGGTAATGAAACGATGGGCGCAGGCCTGACCTGAGCTGAAGGCGATGCCTTCTGCACTCGTACCGGCCAGCGGCACATGAATGTGGCCGAACACGATATGCCTGATGCCACCCTTATGGGCTGCGAGCACGCGCATGACGGCACCGTCGTCGTGCATCCCGATCTTCTCGAAATGGGCAATGCCGCAATCCATCGGCGGATGATGGATGAAAATCGTCACCGGCAAATTGCCAGCACTTGCAAGCGCATCTGCGAGAAAAGCCATGCGGTCTTCGCCGTAGATGCCGCCGATGACGCCCGCCTCGTGGCTGTCGAGGAAAATCAGGCGTCCAAAATCCGTATCCATAAAGGACTGAATGAAGCCGTTTTCGTCATGAGGGTGCTCTGGAAACGCAGACCGGAAATTCGGTCGGTCGTCATGGTTGCCCAGCATCAGCCGCACGTCGAAGGGGACGGGCGCGAGAATATCGCGAAGAATGTCATAGGCCTCCGGGTCACCGAAATTGCAGAGATCACCTGTCATGACCAGCAGATCCGTGTCCATGTGCTTGTCGAGAATGTCGGTGACAGCGGCGCGCAGCTGCTTTTCGGGATCGACGCCGTTCACGGACTGGCCGGAAAGCATGAGGTGCGTATCAGTGATCTGGATGATTTTCATGGGGGAGCTTTCAGGCAATAGGTTTGGCCGCGGGGTTATCCCCGCGGCCATTGACGATATGTCGTCGTTTACTTCATCAAGCCGTTGGTCTGCTCGACAATCTGCTTCAGGCCTTCTTCCGGCGTCACTTCGCCGCGCATCACTGTGCCAATGATGTCACGCTGTGTGCGCCAGATGCGAACGGAATCGCCACCCGGATAACCGGCCCATGGAAGCGAACGCTCTGCTTGCAACGAAGCGGTCTTCACATTTGGATGCTCGGCATAATACGGTGCCAGAAAATCCGGGCCGATGGCGAGCTTGTTGGTTGGCAGATAACCGGTGATGCGAACGATGACGTTCTGGGCTTCAGGTCCGGTGATCCACTTCATGTATTTCCAGGCGGCATCCTGCTTGGCCTTGTCCTGCGTCAACATCACAGCCGAGTTGCCGCCTGTCGGTACGCCACCCTTTTCCGGGTTGTCGAGCGGGAAGGTCGAGGTCTTCAGCTCGAAACGATCGCCAACCAGCGCTTCAATGGTCTGAACATGTGCAGGCGTGGAGAAGATAAAGCCTGTCAGGCCCGCGCCGAACTGCTGACGGGACTGATCCCAATCCAGCAGGTTCTGGCCGCCTTCGGTCACAAAACGGCGCGTCAGCTTTAGGGCGTTAAGGCCGATTTCATTGTTGAAGCCAACGGTCTTGGTTGCTTCATCCACCAGCTTGCCACCCTGCTGGGTGATCAGTGCTTGCCACAGCCAGTCATCCGGCCACAGGTTGATGTCGTAACCCATGCCCGAGACTTTCGTGTCCTGCTGGTGGATTTTGTTGGCAAGTGCGATCAAGCCGTCGAAGGTCTTCGGCATGTTTGCAGGGTCGCCGCCTGCTTTGCGCACCAGTTCGGCATTGACGTAGATGATTGGCGAAGAGGCGTTGACGGGAAGGCCGTATTGCTTGCCGTCGATCTTGCCCAGTGCTGCCATGTTCGGCGTGTAGTTCTTGTCGAGAAAGGCTTGGCCGCCTTCAGCTTCGATGAAGGGCGCAAGATCGGTGATCTGCTTGCGTGGCACGAGTGCATGCACCAGTTCTGCCGTCAGATTGTAGCCGGAGAAATAGACATCCGGCAGACTGCCGGTCACGGCGGCGCGCAGCACCTGCTGCTGGCCGTCATTATAACCCGGTGCCGGAGCCAGAAAGTTGATCTTGATGTCGGGATTGTTCTTCATGAATTCATCGGCCAGCGGCTGATGGAATTTCGTAAAGCCCGGTAGATTGTAAAGGACGTTGAGGGTTACGTCGGCGGCAAAGCTCGGCGTGGAAACACCGGCAAAAGCGAGGCTGAGAGCCAGGCCGCCAAGTGCGGTCCGTCGGTTGATTTTCATGTCGTTCTCCAGAGGGATGTGTTTGGGAGGAAGGAGAGGGGAGTTACTTCACGCCGGTCATGGTGATGCCTGCGATGAAATGTCGTCTGGCCAACAGGAAGCAGATGACCATGGGTGCGGTGATGATCGTCGCTCCCGCCATCAGCGCGCCGTAGTTTGCGCCGGACTCGACGTCGGCAAAAAACAGCATTCCAAGCGGCGGCGGGGCAAGATTGGTATCGGTGACGACGATCATCGGCCAGTAGAGGTCGTTCCAGTGCGCTACCAGCGAGAAGACGGCGAAGGCGGCAAGTGATGGCAGGGAGCCGCGCAACACCAGCCGGAAGCAGATTTCCAGCTCCGAAAAACCGTCCATGCGGGCCGCTTCGATGACCTCGTTGGGGTAACTGCGGAAGGATTGGTTGAACAGAAAGATCGCAAAGACCGAAAGCAGAAACGGCATCATCATCGCGAAATAGGTGTTCAGCAATTGCGCCTTCGCAAGGCCGACGAACAGCGGCAAAGCCAGCGCCTGGATCGGTACGCAGAGTGCGGCAATCACCAGCGTCAGCAATAGCTTGCGACCGGGAAAGCGCAGCTTCGCCAAGGCGTAAGCCGCCGGAACAGCCGTCAGCACCTGGACGATGAGAATGCCAAAACAGACGATCACGCCGTTCAGCATGAAGCGCAACATCGGCACCTGGCTGGCGGCGCGCGTGTAATTGTCTACGGCAGCAAATTTCTCCGGTATCGGCCACAGCGATACGCTGAAGATTTCCGCTGGCGAACGGATCGAGGTCAGAAACATCCAATAGAACGGCAGCAGCATCACGAATGCGCCAGCGGCCAGAATGAGGTGTGGCAGGTATTTGCGAAAAGCGAGCATCAGTAATGCACCTTCCGGTCCATGTGCAGCGTCTGGCCGATTGAAAGAACCAGAACGATTGCCAGGAAAATCAGAGTCAGAGCGGCGGCGTAACCGGTATTGGAATATTCGAAACCTTCGAGATAAAGCGCAAACAGAAGCACTTCGGAGCCTGAACGTCCCTTCGTCAGAACGGCTACTGTCTCGAAAACCTTGAAGGCAGAGATCGACGTGGTCACCACGACGAACATCGTCGTTGGCCCCAGCATCGGCCATGTCACCTTGAAGAAGCGGTCGATCGGGTTCTTTGCACCATCCAGCCGGATCGCCTCGTGCAGATCCTTCGGAATGGCAGTCAGCCCGGCCAAAAACAGAACCATATTGAAACCCAGCACTTGCCAGATGCCGATGATTGCCATGGTCGGAATGAGGAGGGAAGGGTTGGACAGGAAGCCCACCGGCTCGAAACCCATCCACTTGATGGCCGCATTGACCGGGCCGAGGGAGGGATGCAGCAGGAACTGAAACACGGTCGCCATCGCCACCAGTGTCGCGGTAACAGGGAGAAAGTAGGCGATTTCCCAGAAGGCGCGGCTGCGCTTGCGGTTATAAACAAGAAGAGCGATGCCAAGCGCCAAGAAGACGCCGACAGGAATGACGATGACTGCATAGAGCACCGTGTTTGCCAGTGCGCGCAGAAAAACGGGGTCGCTGAATGCCTTGTGGAAATTCGCGAGGCCGACGAACCTCGTAGAAAGCGCGCCGAGCTGATAATCCGTGACCGAGAAGACAGCCAGCACGATCATTGGAATGATGTAGATCGCCAGCAACAGTAAAACTGCGGGCAAGACAAACAGAATGCCGCGCCGTGCCATGCGACGCGCAGTCGAAGAGTTTTTCGATTTAGCGTCAGGCATGGCCGCATCTATGGGAACAACCACACTCACGCAAGCACCTCTTCGTAAGACGCCACGTCGCAGCGTTTCTCGTCAGCGCCGAACAAATGCACATGTGCCTTCGTAAATCCCAGCCGAACCTTGCCGTCATTGTCGGCGTTGAGGGTGTCATCAGCCCTCTGGCGCATGATGAGGCTGATGGACGTATCGTCGATCAGTTGAAGAGTGACGTAGCGGTCGGCGCCTTGGGTTTCGGTCCGCAGAATACGTGCTTCGATGCCGTCGGTCGCCAGAAAGATATCTTCTGCGCGGATGCCGAGCGTCGCTGGGCCTGCCGCGATGCTCTGTGCTCTAAGCCCAAGCTTTCGTCCGAACATGACGATCTCGCCGGACGCTCCCGTTTCCACGGGCAGCAGATTGATTGACGGTGTTCCGATGAAGCGGGCAACCGTCAATGTTGCTGGCTGCTGGTAAAGCTCGTCCGGCGTCCCCAGTTGCTCGATACGGCCTTCCGACATCAGGGCGATGCGGTCGGACATGGTCATTGCCTCGATCTGGTCATGCGTGACGTAAACGAATGTTGCGCCGAGGCGGTCGTGCAGGCTGGTCAGCTCTCCGCGCATATGGGCGCGCAGCTTTGCATCAAGGTTCGATAATGGTTCATCCATCAAAAATGCTGCCGGTGAACGCACCAGTGCACGCGCAAGGGCCACGCGCTGGCGCTGACCACCGGAAAGCTGTGCCGGGCGACGATCGAGCAAATGGCCGATCTGAAGCACCTCTGCTGCGTCCTTTACCGCGGCGTCGATGTCACGCAGCGTTTCGGTATTTGCGGCCAGACGTCCCACCAGTGGCAACCTTGCCCAGAAGGACAGCCGACGCATTCTGAGTGGCGTCGCGATATTGTCGTAGACACTCATATGCGGATAGAGCGCGTAAGACTGGAAAACCATGGCAAGGTTTCGGTCCGCCGGATCGACATCGGTGACATCACGGTTGCCGATTGAGACGGTGCCACGATCCGCTGCTTCGAGACCTGCGATGATCCTCAGCAACGTCGACTTGCCGCAGCCCGACATGCCGACCAGCGAGAGGAATTCGCCGGGACGAATGGAGAGATCGATGCCCTTGAGCACGTCATCGGTACCGAAACGCTTACCGATTCCAGAAATAGTTAGCGACTGAGGCTGCATTTTGCGCTCCTTTTCAGAGGCGCGTATGAAGCCGTCAGATGACGGTGTTGCGACAGTTTTGAGAAGATTCCGCAACGAAAACAGGCCCCGATGACCTCTGGTTGTAGGTGGGGCCTGTTTGAATTGCAAAATGTGGAGGAAAGCAACGGAGGGCGGTGAATTGCATCCATGCAACCCTCCGCAATAGCCAGAGGCCGGTAACCCCTATCGGTTTCGCAAAACCGTGCAGGCAACCTTGGCGGTTCTGATCTGCTCACAGAGACGGTTGGCTTCGGCGCGTGTTTCACGTCCTATTCTTGCCGCGTAGCGGGGGCGGTTGCCGAAGTTGCCGCCGCGTTGCCGAACGATCAAGGCGCGCTCCTCGTTGATGGGAGACGGCAACCGTTCGATGGCTTTCGTAAACAATGTTTCCACGACAGACGGGCGGTAATGCGCCGCAAGCTGAACGCCCCAAGGAGCCCAGTCTGCCGAGCCGCTGAAAACCGGTTCTTGCATGCGTCTCGTTTCGGCCAGCGCCAGACATGCCTCCTGAAATGGAAGGGCATCATCCAATTCTGGTGCTGCTTTCCCAGGCGGGGCATCGCGCCACGTCTCGACGGTGTGCCCCGTAATGGCGAACACGTAATCGCGGGTTTCTATCGGTAACCGACCAGTCATCAGAAAACGGGCGAGCCCGTTCTCACCGGCGTTGTAAGCCGCCGCCGCGAAACCGAAGTTTCCAAATCGTCCTTCCAGTTCCTTCAAATAGGATGCGGATGTCTCCAGAGCGTCGATCACGTCAAAACTGTTGGCCAAACCGCGACTTCTGGCGGTTGCTGGCATGAATTGGGCTATGCCTTCCGCGCCTTTGAAGCTCACGGCTTCCGGACGAAAAAGACTTTCGCGCCATATCAACCGCGCGAAGAAGGCAGGCGGCACCTTATTTTCTTGGGCAAAATGCGCAATCGTCCGGCAAAGATCGGCATTGAAAGCCGCCTTGCGTATGCAGATGAGCTGCGCCCCACGGTTTCGCTCGTAGAGGCAAGCTTCCCCGCCATCTTCGGCACCCAATGCCACCTGCGTCGTAAACATCGGCATGCTGAGCATAGCGGCCAACGCGATCAATCCTGCGGCGGTAAGGTCGTGGAAGCTCATGCTTGATATTGCTCGCCCGTTTTTTTGATCGTTTGCTTCTACCAGGGTATTGCGCTGCCGTCATAGGCAATGAAGGACCCGGACGTTTCGGGACCGAGCGCATTCAGCGTCGTGAGGATGGAGGCCGCGGCTTCGTCTGGCGAGACAGTGCGGTGACCACCGGCGTAAGGCCTCGACAAATTCGTTCTGACCGTGCCGGGATGGATCGCCGTCAGCACGATCTCAGGGTGAGTCCTTGCATATTCAATCGACGCGGTGCGGACGATCTGGTTGAGGGCAGCTTTCGAAGCGCGATAGGAAATCCACCCGCCCAACCTGTTATCCCCGATGGAACCGACACGGGCTGATAGGAACGCGACGATGGCTCGCTTCTTTCGATCCAGCAAAGGCAGGAAATGCTTGGCGATCAGCGCCGGACCAACTGCATTGATGCTGAATTCCCGTAGCATGATGTCTGGGTCCACCTGTTTCAGAGATTTTTCCGGCGGATGTCCATCAACATCGAGTACCCCCGTCGCGCAGATCAGAAGCTGGATCGGTTTGCCTTGGAGTTGTTGTGCGGCTTTCTCGATGCTGGTTTCATCCAGAAGGTCGATCTGGCCCTCGCTTCGAGAAAGCGCAATGACCTCGCCGACATGGGGTTCATGCTGCAAACGAGCACACAGCGCAGAGCCGATACCGCCGCTGGCACCGATGATGACTGCCCCAAAGCCGGAGGGAAGGGAGGTGAGAAGAGGATCGCTCTGTGTTTTCATGAAAGAGGAAACGAGTTCGGACGATCTATGTTCAACATTGGAACCTCTCTTTTAAATAAAGATTATCTCATGTCGTGCGCACCGGTCGAGGGAACTTCGAGGGCGTCTTCCGGTTTGTAACAGGCGTCAGTCGGCGTTGCGTCACGGGGTTTATTGTGCATATGACACCTAAAATTGCCATCATAGGATCCGGCCCTACGGGTATTTACACGTTAAAGGGTTTGGTCGGGAAATCTGAACCGCTTTCCATCACGATTTTTGAAAGTGAATCCGATCCGGGCAAGGGCACTCCTTATCACCCTGCACTCAACGACCGCGCCATGCTGTCGAACATTGCCAGCATTGAGCTACCGCCAGTCTGCGAAACCCTGATGGACTGGCTTTTGCGCCAGACGGACGAGGAATTGCAGCGCTTCGGTATAGAGCGAGCCAACATTAACGAGCGTGAATTTTATCCGCGCGTTGTCTTGGGTGAGTTTCTGTACGCGCAGTTTTCGCAGCTTCTGAACATCGGCAAGGCCAACGGCCACACGATTGAGGTCAAGGCATCGCACCGCGTTGCCGATATCGAGTTGAGACCTGCGGATATCCGTCTTAGCGTAACCGCGCCGGATGGCGAAGCGCTGGAATTTGCATTCGATCACGTGGTCATGGCAACCGGACATGACTTCCCGGAGACGACGGAGATCAGGCCGGGATACTATGTGTCGCCATGGCCAGCTCCCGTGCTGAAATCAATCAAACCCTGTAAGGTCGGCATCTTAGGCACATCTTTGAGCGGCATCGATGCCTTGATCACCGTCGCAACGGCGCACGGCTCTTTCCTCCTCGATGAGCAGGGTGATCTGCAATATCACGCGCTGCCGGATACGGAGGGGCTCCACGTCACCATGATGTCGCGAAAGGGCGTCCTGCCGGAGGCTGACTTCTATTGTGAAATTCCCTATCGGCCGCTTCAGTTCTGCACCGAAGCAGCGATCGAGAACGTGATCGCAACGAGACGTCATGATTTGCTGGATGCCGTGTTCGAGTTGTTCAAGGCAGAACTGGTATTTTGCGACCCCGAATACGCATCGCGCATCGGCCTCTCTCAGCTCACGGTGGAAACGGTTGCCAAAGCCTATTTTCAGGACCGCGAGACCACGCCACCTTTTGTATGGGCCGCGCGCAATCTTGCCGAAGCGGAAGCCAACAAGCTGCGCCACTATACGGTAGAATGGCGTTACGCGATTTTGCGTATGCATGAGGTCATTGCGCTGGCGATCCCGCACCTCAACGAAAAAGACCTCGAACGTTTTCACAGACACTTCAAGACAGTGTTCGTGGACGATTACGCGACGGTTCCGCACGCATCGATCCGTCGCCTGTTGGCACTTCACCGTGCCGGTAAACTCGACATCGTGGCTCTCGGCAATGATAGTGATATCGATAACAAGGCGGTCGAACGTGGTGCGATCGTCCACGGCGGCAACCAAACCCTCCAGTTTGATGCCTTTATCGATGCAACGGGACAGCACACCTTATCCGCTCGTGACATCCCGTTCCCGACGCTGAAAAAACAGGGCGTGGTGCGCAAGGCGACAACGAGTGTGTCATCGCCATTGGTGGGCGTCGAGGATCAACTCGTTCGCACGGGCGGGATCGATCTGGACGACAAGTTCAGACCGATCTTTCAAGACAATCTCACCAACCAGCTCTATTGTGGTTCGATTGCCTTCCTGCTTCACAAACTCCCGTTCGTGCAGGGTATTACCAGCGCCCGTGATATCGGATACACGGTATCCCAAGCTATTTTGGATACCAAAAAGACCTCGGTGCTGGAGGTGGCCTGATCCTATTCGGTCAGGCCTCGATCAAATGAACACTGTCACCTACGGTCACAACCCCAGACGTCTCTATTGAGCCATATATGCCGAAGTTGCGGCGATTCTGACGAAGAACCGTGCGTAGTATATCGGGGTTTTCAGAAACCCCGGTTTGGGCGATGAGTGTCATTCCGCATCGCTTTGTCTCTTCTGAAGCTTGCGCCACCAGGGTTGGACCCAGCCGTATAAGTTGGCCGACCCATAAGCTTTCGCGAAAATCGGCGTCGCCTTCCGTCCTTAGTAGCAGCGTTGGGCGAAAGCGTTTGCTATGAACGGTGTCAGTTCCTATCAGCGTGGATAGGTGTTCGAGCGAGCTGGTCGTTATCAAATGAAGCGGACTGGGCTCGTATCGAGGGGTAGCGATGTGTCCATCTGCAGGCATTCGCGTGTTGGTGGCGTATGGCCTCACATCGACATCGAAGCCGAAATGCTCAGATAGCTTTGACGCTATGTCAGTATTTGAAACCGCAATCCACCCGCCATCAGGAAAACCGATCTCGGGTATATTGCCAATCAGCCGAGAGTGTAAAAACAACGCTGGTCGCCATCTGGCTTCTTTTTCGGGAGCTGCGGCGTTGCCAGTGTGTGCATCGACAAGGCCCCAGGCCCGGTCTCCTGGAACTCCATCGCTCTCGATGTTTACGGAGTGAAGTTGCTCCCCGCCCAGCGAACTAACCGGATAACGCCAGATTTCTTCGACCGTCCCCAATAATGTCAATGCTGCTCCGATCTTCTATTGGTCTTGTGGACAGGGAACTGTGTTGAGGGCTGCTGGTTCCATGAACATAAGATGTCGCTCTGCCCGATCACTCAGAACAGGCGAGCGCAATAGCGTCGGCAACGCTATCCCATTTTTCCTCTGTTAGCGTGGACGTGGCGACACGGATATGATCGCCGGGTAATAGAGTGAACTTCTTTCCGGGATTGATGGCAATGTTTCGGGCCGCAAGCGTCACCGTTGCAAAGGTCTCCGAGGCCACTGGTAGCCAAAGGCACAGACCGCCACCAGAATGCGTCTCGATACCCCGCAGTCTTAAAGCACTGGCCAGGCCATTTCGCCGTTGCTGGTAAGTGGCGCGGGCGTTTGCCACCGTCTCCCAGCTCTGCGGATTTCGTAAGAGCCATGCCGTCGCACCCTGCAGCACGCGGCTCGTCCAACCTGCGCTGAAGGCACGGTAGGACTGGATTTGCTCGACAATTGTCGCCGAGCTCGAAAGAACGGCAAGGCGCAAATCAGGCCCCAATGTTTTCGAGTACGAAACGATATGAATGGTTCGGTCTGGAAAACGCGCACCCAAAGAGTGTGGGGGAACCGAAGAAATGTCACCCAGACCATCATCTTCGATGATCAGTGTATCGCTGCCGTGTAAGATGTCTCCCAGTTCCGCCATGCGTTCTGCGCTCACCGTGTGGCTGGTCACGGAATGAAGGCGAGGTTGGAAAACGAATGCGGCTGGCCGTTCCTTGAGCGCCGCATGCAGGGACTGAGGTGTTGGTCCGTGCTCATCGCACACGACTGGAATGATCTTGATTCCGAAGTCTTCGAGAATATCGAGAAGACGCAGGGCCGTGGGATTTTCGATGGCGACGGCGGAGCCCGGTGAGATAAGGGCGCGAATGGCCGTGTATGCGGCGTTATAGCCGCCATTCGTCACCAGAAAGGCTCCCGGCTGATAGGCCCAGCGCTCGCTTACCGCTGACTGCAATTCGGGAATGATACGGCTGCGCTCGTAGTCGTTGAGCTTATCGACGGTGGCCGCATGCGCCAATGCTTCCGCCAGCGGCGGCAACAGTGAGGTATCCGGCACAGCCAGCGAAAGATCCAAGGCGTTTGGCCCGTAATTGCCTACGCTGGCAAAACGTTCCGGTTTGGCAATGAAGCTATCGCCACTGACCCATGTCCCATTTCGGCCGCGCCCGGTAATGACCTTATGTCGGCGCAAATCCGCCCACGCTTCGGACAGCGTTGCTGGACTTATACCCAGCTCATAGGCCAGATCGCGGATTGATGGCAGTCGTGTTCCTACCGGAAGAATGCCAGCCCGGATCAAGGCGCTGGTTTCCAAAGCGATTCCTCGAATGGTGCGATCGGCTATTTTTTCAGCAAGCCAGTTTGCCGAATAGATGTTGCTCAAAATTTTGCCCTTTTAAATGTTCAATAACATAATAACATTTGATGTTTGTAATTTGAACATTTAACTTTTGATGACCGAGATTTTTTGTGAGCATTCAGCATGACCGTTACGCTTCGCCTCGCACTCCGTGATTGGGACTATATGACCCCGCTCGTCCTCGGAGATGTATCCTCGCCTCGCCTTGATATTAAAGTTGACCGGGTTGGAACGCTTATCTCCAACGTCGCGACCGACGCCGTCTACGATGTCGCGGAAATGTCTTTCAGTCGTTATGCGCAGATGCGTCATGATGGTGATGAGAGCGTTGTCGGCATTCCCAACTTCATCATGCGCGGTTTCCGCCACCGCTGCATCATCACCAGCAAGGCCAGTTCCATTCGCCAGCTATCTGATCTGGCAGGCAAGAAGATTGGTGTCACCGGCTGGCGGGATTCGGGTAACACCTGGACGCGCGCGGCCATTCGCCGCGAAGGCGTCGGCGTTGAAGATGCAATGTGGTATGCCGGGCGTCTGACGAAAGACCATCCCATCACCGACCGCTTGGATGGTTTTGGCCGCCCAGGCCGCATCGAGGCCGCTCCGGGTGAGCGCCCGATGGTCGATCTGCTTGATGATGGCGGGCTGGATGCCGTTTTCACACCTTTCATGCCGAAAGGTTTCTTCGATAAAGACTCGACCCTGCGGCAGGTTCTGGATGACTATCGTTCAGCCGAAGTCGACTATTTCAACGATGTTGGCTATGTGCCGGGTATGCACCTGATCGGCTTTAAGGCCGCGATCGTAGCCGAACATCCGTGGATCATGGATGAGTTGAGCGAGCTTCTCGATGCGTCCCAGCGTATGTGGCTGGAAAAGCGTGAGAAATATGCCGATACTACGCCGTGGATGATCGACGAGTTGCGCCGTTGTGCTGCCGATCTTTCTCCCTCGTGGAGCACGAATGGCTTTGAGGCCAACGAGAAGATGATCGCCGCTTTTGCGACCGAGCTTCACGAACAAAAAATTCTGCCGCGGCTTCTTTCGCCTGCCGACCTGTTTCCAAAGCAAGCTACTGGCCGCTGATGCACTCTTCAAGACAAACAGACATTTAAAGTTAAACCAAAAAAGGGGAATGCCATGTACTCGAAACTCACCACGTCCGTTGCTCTGCTGGGCTTGCTATTGGCCACGCCAGCGCTGGCTCAGGACGCAGCCATCCCGCAGCAGACTGTCAATAAAGAGCTGAATGCCCGCCTGCCGGAGAAAATTCGCGCCGATGGCAAGATGATTTCCGTCAACAACGGCTCTTTTCCTCCCTATGAAATCGTCACGGGCACGGAACTGACCGGCGCGAGTGCCGACCTGACCGATGCGCTCGGGCAAGTGCTGGGCGTGAAGATCGAGCATGCCACGGTGGGCGGCCTTCCGGCGTTGCTTTCCGGTGTCAATTCTGGTCGCTACCAGTTCGCCTTCGGCCCGGTTGGAGATTTCAAAACGCGTCAGGAATCCAATGACTTCGTAGATTGGGTACAGGAATTCGTCGTATTCGCCGTGCAGAAGGGCAACCCAAAGGGCATCGTTTCGCTGGATACGGCATGCGGCACCCGCATCGCGGTCATGGCTGGTGGCTCGGCTGAGAAAGTCATCAAGGCGCAGGTTGAAAAATGCACCACCGATGGCAAGAAGCCGGTCGAGGTTCAGTCCTATACCGACCAGCCAAGCTCAATTCTGGCGGTTCGCTCCAAGCGCGCCGATGCGTTCTTCTCTTCGCAAGCACCGTTGACCTATTTCGTGTCCCAGGCCAACGGGCAGCTGGAACTGACCGGCGTCGGTGAGAAAAACGGTTTCGAGGATCTGTTTCAGGGTGCCGTCGTGCCAAAGGGATCTCCACTGGGCGAAGTCCTGCGGGATGGCGTCAAGGTTCTGATCGATAACGGCACCTACGGTATCATCATGAAGAAATGGGGCCTGGAAAACAACGAGATTAAAACACCCGGTATCAATCTGGTGGGAGTTGAAAAGAAATGAGTGCGGCTCCCGCTCATGCCGTATCGCCATCAGGTGGTGCGGACCCACGCGATGTGGCAAATGCCCATCGCCCTTTTCAAACCGGTCGTGTCACGCTCTGGCTCATCACCGTCCTGATTGCCGCAAACTTCGCATGGATTGTGGCCAACAACGAAAACTTCGGCTGGCCGGTCGTTGCGCAGTATTTCTTTGACCCCACCGTCATGCAGGGCCTTTCTGTCAGCCTTGGCTTGACGGTCGTCGCGATGCTGATCGGCGTCGTTCTGGGCCTGTTGCTGGCCGTTGCGCGCATGTCGCATGACGTTCTGGCAAGCTCGCTGTCGGGACTGTTCGTCTGGTTCTTCCGTGGAACGCCTCTGCTCGTCCAACTCATCTTCTGGTACAATCTGTCCACGCTCTTCCCGGAAATCTCCATCGCCATTCCCTTCGGTCCAACGCTGGTCAGCTGGGAAACCAACTCGGTCATCACGCCCATGACAGCTGCCATCGTCGGGCTTGCGCTCAACGAAGCGGCCTATATGGCGGAAATCATTCGCGGCGGTCTTCTGTCTGTCGATAGAGGTCAAGCCGAAACGGCGGAAGCTTTCGGTATGACGAAGGCACGTGCCTTGTGGCGGATCATCATTCCGCAGGCTATGCGCTCCATCGTACCGCCAACAGGCAATCAGCTGATCAGCATGATCAAGGCGACCTCGCTCGTTAGCGTCATCGCCATGGCAGACCTGCTGTACTCCGTGCAGTCTATCTATAACCGTACCTTCGAAATCGTTCCGATGTTGATGGTTGCTGTCATCTGGTATCTGTTGATCACATCCGTTCTCAATATTGGTCAGGGTTATATCGAGCGGTACTACGGCAGAGGCGACCGTCGCACTGCCACCGCTCAAGCGCCCGCCGTTCAGCCGGAGCCAACACCATGACCGCCGCAGATCATGACAAACAGCCGCTCGTGCGCGCCCGCAACGTCCACAAGGCCTTCGATCAGCTTGAAGTCCTCAAAGGCATCGACCTGGAAGTGTTCCCAGGAGAGGTCGTGGTCGTTCTCGGCCCCTCCGGTTCGGGAAAGTCTACCTTCCTGCGCTGTATCAATCATCTGGAATCGATCAATCGCGGATCGATCGAGGTGGGCGGTGAGCAGATCGGGTATCGCTTCCGCAACAACAAGCTGGAGAAGCTGTCGGGTAACGCCATCGCTGCGCAGCGTCGCAACATCGGTATGGTGTTTCAGCAGTTCAATCTCTATCCGCACATGACGGCGTTGCAGAACATCATCGAAGCACCCGTCGGCGTCCATGGCGAAAGCAAGGCAGAGGCCACGGCCTATGCCAGGGAGCTTTTGCAGAAGGTTGGGCTGTCCGATAAGGCGGATAATTATCCGCGTCAGCTTTCCGGCGGACAACAGCAACGCGTCGCCATTGCGCGCGCGCTTGCTATCAAGCCGAAACTGATGCTGTTCGATGAGCCGACCTCCGCGCTCGACCCGGAACTGGTGGGTGAGGTTCTCTCCACCATGCGCGATCTTGCGCGCCAGGGCTTGACGATGATCGTCGTCACGCATGAAATAGGCTTTGCCAAGGAAGCAGCTGACCGCGTCGTCTTCATGGATGGCGGCCATATCGTGGAGATGGGAACGCCGGAAGAGGTGATTGGAAATCCCCAGCATTCACGCACACAGGCCTTCCTGTCGCGTTTTCTTTGATTGACGTAAGCGATGCCCCGGCAATTGGCCGGGGCATTCTATTCACATTTAAGCAGCACGCTCGGAGGCGTGCTTTCTGAACTGGAGTTCCCATGACCGTGCTCGACAATGCTTTTGCCCGTGTATCCGATTTCGCTGATATGGAGGCTGACCTTATCGAGACGCGGCGGCATCTTCACGCCAATCCGGAACTGTCCTTCGAAGAGGCGGAGACAGCGCGTTACGTCGCGAAAAAGTTGGAAAGCTGGGGCTACGATGTCACACGAAATGTCGGCGGTCATGGGGTCGTCGCACGTCTGACGGTCGGTGAAAGCAAGAAGGGCATCGCCATCCGCGCTGATATGGATGCGCTGCCTATTCTCGAAGAAACCGGCAAGCCCTATGCCAGCAAAGTGCCCGGCAAGATGCACGCCTGCGGCCATGACGGCCACACCACGGTGTTGCTGGGTGCCGCTCAACATCTGGCCAAGACCCGCTGTTTCAACGGCACCGTCACTCTGGTGTTCCAGCCGGCGGAAGAGGCGGGCAAACCCAGCGGTGCGCAAAAGATGATCGCCGACGGTCTGTTCGAGCGCTTTCCATTCGACGCGATTTTCGGGCTGCACAACCACCCCGGCGCACCGGAAGGCGCTATTCTGCTGCGTTCCGGTCCCCTGATGGCATCGTCGGACATGGTCACGATCACCATCAAGGGCAAAGGCGGCCACGCTTCGCGTCCTCACCTCACAATTGATCCTATCGTTGTCGCCTGTAACCTTGTTGTGGCCTTGCAGACGGTCGTTTCGCGCAATATCGACCCGACACAGACGGCAGTCGTTACCGTCGGGACGATTCATGCGGGCGAAGCCGTTAACGTCATTCCCGAATATGCCAAGCTGGCGCTCAGCGTGCGCTGCTTCGAGCCACGTATTCGTGATCTGCTGGAAGAGCGCATCACCAAGTTGACCCATGCCGTGGTCGATGGCTTCGGTGCAACGGTGGAGATGGATTACCAGCACGGCTATCCTGTTGTCGTGAACTCGGAAGAAGAAACCGCATTTGCCCGCACCGTAGCCGAAGAACTCATCGGTACGGAAAACGTTTCGACCTGCCACCTCATTCCCGGAAGTGAGGACTTCGCCTATTATCTGGAACAGAAGCCCGGTAGTTTTCTGCGGCTCGGAAACGGCATGAACTCGGCCATTCTCCACAGCTCCAAATATGATTTTGCCGACGCAAGCCTGACGGTTGGTGCCGCTATGTGGGCGAGACTTACGGAACGTTATCTGGCATAAGCGCTGCGTTAGCTTGTTATTGCCGGGAGCTGTGAGTTGATCGTCTGTTTCGATATTGGCGGGACCGCCATAAAGGGTGCTGGCGCGTGGGCGCTGGATGATATCAGGCCCGTTGCTCGCAAGCAGACGCCGGTTCATGATTTCGATGCCTTCATATCGGTGTTGAAATCCGTCATCGCCGAAATCGGTGGTGCACCGGAATGCATCGCGCTGTCGATTACCGGCATCATCGATCCCGACACCGATAGGTCCTTCATCGCCAATATACCCTGTGCCCACGACAGGCCGTTGAAAGCCGACCTTGAGGCAGCACTCGGACTGCCTGTTCTCATCGCCAACGATGCAGATTGCTGCGCCTTGGCAGAGTACGGCGCGGGCGCAGGACGCGGTCATCGCGTGGTGTTCAGCGCCATTCTCGGCACGGGTGTTGGTGGTGCTCTGGTCATCGACGGAAAGCTGATCAACAGCGGGGGTGGTTTTGCTGGCGAGTGGGGTCACGGTCCAGTGGCCGCAACCCGTGCAGGCAACCCTCCAGTGGACCTGCCACGGTTCCCCTGCGGCTGCGGATTGGAAGGATGCCTTGACGCCATCTGCAGCGCGCGCGGCATGGAAAAGCTGCATCGACACCTGACAAAAAAGACACTGGTTGCCGAAGAGATATTGGACAATTGGCAGGCAGGCGAGGCAGACGCCGTTCGCACGATGGATATCTACATTGATATGCTGTCAGGCCCGCTGGCACTGGTGGTCAATGTGACCGGGGCGACAATCTTACCCGTGGGAGGTGGTCTTTCCAATTCGGCTGCGTTGGTCGACGCCTTGGACCTTGCTGTGCGCTCGCGTATTCTCCGCCGGTTTTCGCGCCCACTCATCGTGCGGGCCGAATGCACCATCGAACCCGGTCTCGTCGGCGCTGCCGTGCTGGGGTTTGATTTCTTGAAATAGCACTGCGCGCAATGCGAGGCGTTGTGCCTAAAACCGCATGCCGGGAACCGCGAGTGGATTGTCCATAACAGCCTGACGGTCCGGTCTGTCGATGCGAACCGCACCGGTGAACGCGCCGAACAAATCCTTCACGAAGGCTTCCGGCAGGTCATGGGTAATCAGAACCATGCGTGTGCGCCGGTCTGATGGGTCCGGCCATGCGGCAAGGCGCTGCGGTGGGTGGAAAATGGATTGCACACCATGCAGCACGAGTGGTCGATCTGGGTTGTCCGAAAGCTGTACGATAGCCTTCATGCGCAGAAGCTTCTCGCCATGGGCTGAACGTAATAGGTCGACAAACATCTCGATGGCCATCGGATCGATCGGCTGTTCATGCATGATCGAGAACGAGCGGATTGAGGCATTGTGCCGGTTCACATCATGATGGTGATGATGCCCGTGGTCGTCGTGGTGGTGATGCTCATGGTGATCATGATGAGCCTCTTCGCCCAGCCAACGGCTGACATCACCAACCTTGTTTGCCGCGTCGTAAAGACCGTTTTCCAGAAGTGCCACAGCCTTCCAGTCCCCTCGATCTCCGTCTTCGATCGTTGCCCGCGGGTTTATAGATATCAACCTATCCGTCAGTGCCCTAATCTGCGCTTCTGAACCAAGCGTTTGTTTCGTCAAAACCAGACGATCCGCGACCGCGACCTGCTTGACCGCCTCCATGTGGTGATCGAGCGTGGATAAACCATTCACGGCATCCACCACTGTCACCATGCCATTCAACGAGAAATTTTGTGCGATGATCGGGTTTCCGATGATCGACTGCATGACCGGGGCAGGGTCGGCAAGGCCCGTCGTTTCGATGACGACGCGGTTGACCTTTTTCAGCTTGCCGGTCTGGATGCCATCCATCAGCTCCGCCAGCGTATCCACCAATTCGCCCCTCACCGTGCAGCAGAGGCACCCCTCTGCCAGTTCGATGATACCATCGCCGGATCGTTCAACCAGCAAATGGTCGATGCTGACATCACCGAATTCGTTGATGATGATGGCCGCATCCTGCATTGCAGGGTCTTTCAGAAGTTGATTGAGAAGCGTCGATTTTCCCGCACCCAAAAAACCTGTGATGATGGAAACTGGTATACGATCCTGTGCCATGAGGCGACCTGTAGCGTTAGAACATTACATATTGAGGAGTGCCTTATAGCAATAAATGCCGCCAGCGTAAGCGTCGATTTTCAAAACAGACAAAGGCCCGTCCATGGACGAGCCATTCATTGCTCAAAATGTCGGACGCGGAATCGGGATCGGCACATTGGCGACGCCACCCTTGCCAGCGGTGGTGGCGACAACCGTTTCGCTGCCGGGAATGAGTCCCGCATAGGAATAGACCGGTGGGCGCGTCATTTCCTGGACATAGGGTGATTTGATGATCATGCGGCCGGCCTCATCGCGACTTTCGCTGCGCACCTGAGCGGCTTTGGGATTGCAGATATCGGCACTGATATCATTGACGAATTGCGTTTCGCCGTAGGGCGCAAGTGAGGCAATCGATACGCCTTGGCTGGACGGTGCCGTCAGCCCCATCTGCAAAAGGTCAGCCGACTGGTCGGTGCGGCCCGCAAGGCTGTCTGCGCCCAGCACAACGCTGATGACCTGACGGCCATTCCGTGACGCAGACGATACCTGATTGAAACCAGATGCACAGATAAAGCCGGTCTTCATGCCGTCGGCCCCGTCAAATCGACCGACAAGCATGTTGTAATTGGCGTAGTTCTTCTTGCCGGTGCTGACACCTTCCAGCGAAAAGTACCGCGCATATTCAGGGAATTCGCGCTTCAGGATCAGCGCCAGCACGGCGAGATCGCGCGCCGTGGTATATTGGCCCTTGCCCGGCAAACCATTCGGGTTGACATAATGTGTGGACGACATGCCAAGACGTGCCGCCTGCGCATTCATCTGAGCTACGAAATTTTCGCTCGTGCCACCCACCGTCTCGGCAATGGCCACAGCAATGTCATTGGCAGACTTGATCAACAGAAGCTTCAATGCGCTATCCAGCGTCAGCTTGGAACCCGGCTTAAAATACATCTTGCTGGCAGGCTGATCGGCAGCCTTCTTGCTCATGACAACTTCGGTTTCGGGGCTTAGCTTGCCGGATTTCATGGCGCTGAATGCGATATAGGCGGTCATCAGCTTTGTCAGCGAAGCCGGATACCACTTGCGGAATGCTTCCTGATGCGAAATCACCTTGCCGGTCTTCACATCAATAACCATCTTAGGGTTGGCCTGTGCTACACAGGTCATCGCCAGAACACTGGCAGACATCGCGGCAACGATTTTTACGAGCCGCCCTGCGGCGCGGTTAGGTCTCAATGTATCTTGCAAGGCGTATCCTCGGATTCCCGTCTTCGTATCGGGATTTGCAATATTCACCATATATGTCCTAGCAATGGCAAAGTACATTGATTGCGTCAATTATGCGGCGCAATATCTGCTGCGGAGGAGCGCTAATCATCATGTCGAGAATGGAACATCAGGGATAAAAGAATGCCAGTTTTGAATAGAGCGGCGGAATTGCAGGCGGAAGCGACCGAATGGCGGCGTCATCTCCATGAGAACCCGGAGCTGCTATACGACGTGAACGACACTGCCGCATTCGTGGCGGACAAGCTGAAATCCTTCGGCGTTGACGAAATCGTGACGGGAGTTGGTCGCACCGGCGTGGTGGGCGTCATTCACGGCAAGCATGGCAAGGGCCGCATGATCGGTTTGAGATCCGACATGGATGCTCTGCCAATCGTCGAAGAAACCGGCAAGCCCTGGGCCTCGAAGGTGTCCGGCAAGATGCACGCCTGTGGTCACGATGGTCATATGGCCATGCTGCTGGGCGCTGCGAAATATCTGGCCGAAACGCGCAATTTCAACGGTTCCGTGGCCTTGATCTTCCAGCCGGCCGAAGAAGGCGGTGCCGGTGCTCTTGCCATGGTCGAAGATGGCCTAATGACCCGCTTCGACATGGATGAAGTCTACGGCATGCACAATATGCCAGGTATTCCCTTGGGCTCTTTCGCCATCCGCAAGGGCGGCATCATGGCGGCACCGGATAAGTTCTCCATTATGGTCAAGGGGCAGGGTGGCCACGCGGCGCAGCCGCATCGCACGGTGGATCCTATTTCCATCGGCGCACAGATCGTGACCAACCTTCAGATGATTGCCTCCCGCAATACCGACCCCATCCGTTCGGTCGTCGTGTCCGTCACCCGTTTTCAGGCTGGCTCCAGCCACAATATCATTCCCAACGAAGCGCTCATTGCGGGTACCGTCCGTACGCTGGACGAAGACGTCCGCGATATGGCCGAGGCGCGCATCAAGCAAATGGCTGAGGGCATCGCTCAGGCCAATGGTGCAGAAGCAGAAGCCATTTACGAGCGTTATTGCCCTGTTACCGTCAATCATGCCGACGAAACAGAACACGCTATCCGCATCGCTCGGGACGTTGTGGGAGAGAAGAATGTCGATCCCGATGTCGATCCGTCCATGGCTGGGGAGGATTTTTCCTACATGCTGAAGGAACGTCCAGGTGCCTTCATTTTTCTGGGAAATGGTGAAAGTGCAGGGCTGCACAATCCCAGCTACGACTTTAACGACGAAGCCATCGGCTACGGTATTTCCTACTGGGTCAAGCTTGCCGAGCAGCGGCTTGCCGGTTGATTCAGACGACCAAAGGACGGCTCAAAAAAAGCGCAGTCCAAATACAGAAATCCGGCGACGAACATTAGATTCGCGCCGGATTTCTGTGACTAACGATGACTTCAAGCTGGAATGGGTCGTTAACGAACGATGACACCGTATTCCACGGTGTCGCCGCGGTTCGAAGGGTACCGGTAACGTTCGTTGTTGCGCCAGTTGCGTCCACGGTCACGTCGGTAGTCGCGGTCGTCATGTCTGTAATGGCGATCACGATCATAGGACCGGTACTGCACGCCTGTCGCATAGTAGCCTTGGCTTCTATAGCCTCTGTCATCAACGCAACCGCTTAGGATACCGACTGATACGAGGCATATTGCTGCTGTTAAAAATTTCATATGATCTCTCCCTGTTGCGTTCTTAACGTGCGCCGAGATCAGCGGTTCCACCGTCACGTCATGACGAAAGCCCATGTCGACTTTGATGACCATTTGGCTCGGACCGAGACGTAGCCCGGTTGGCGGAGAGATAGAACGTGAGACGTGCAAAGCATCAGGTCCAGATTTCAGGACCAACGTCTCAATTTACGCTTTAAGAGAAAATTGGAGCGGGCGAAGGGATTTGAACCCTCGACCCCAACCTTGGCAAGGTTGTGCTCTACCCCTGAGCTACACCCGCTCAAATCCGCTGGTTCGGGGTAGATCGCTGAACCGCGGGTCGCTACGTTGCGGCGACGAGGGCTATATCGCTCAACCGCTTTTTAAATGCAACAGGGAAATGACAAAAAGGCGCAGAAAATTTTCAAAAACAACACAAGTAACGGAAAACATTCGATTTTTTCGCCATTGAAATCTGCGGGACGATTGCAAAAGCAGTTCTGAAGGCCTAATGACTGTTTCATCAAAAATCGAATCCGACCGTATGAGAAAGCGATTATGACAGAGCAATCCCCGAAAACGGCGCAAGAGCTTTTCGCTTTGTTGGACAGTCTGGGCATCACCCATAAAACTTTCGAACACGAGCCGGTCTTTACCGTAGCGGAGTCGGAATCCTTGCGTGACCGAATTCCTGGCGGACACACGAAAAACCTTTTCGTCAAGGACAAGAAAGATCAGTATTTCGTTCTGACGGTCGAAGAAAATGCGACGGTTGACCTCAAGACTGTGCACAAGCTTATCGATGCGTCCAGCCGGGTGTCTTTCGGCAAACCGGAAAAGATGCTGGAGTATCTGGGCGTCACGCCCGGCTCGGTAACCGTTTTCGGTGCGATCAACGACACGACGAAGGCGGTGACGTTCGTGCTCGATAGCGACCTGATGAAGCACGAATTGATCAATGGTCATCCGCTGTCGAACGATGCTACGACAACCATCGGCAACCATGATCTCATTCGCTTTCTTGAAGCGACGGGTCATACGCCGCTTGTCTTGAAAGTAACCGAGTAAAGTACGATCTTTGCGCCAGAGTGCCATTGATTGGCCAGATGATGCGCAGTAACGGAGACCTTAAATGAGCGGTACCAACAACCCGTACGGAACGTCCCTCGGCGGACAGATGACCGGCTCCGTACAGTTCGGAAGCGCGCCCGAGGGTGCGGCGTCCTCCCACATCAAGGACACGACGACGGCCAATTTCGGCAAGGACGTCATGGAGGAATCCCGTAACCAGCCGGTGCTGGTAGATTTCTGGGCGCCCTGGTGCGGCCCTTGCAAACAATTGACACCGGTGTTGGAAAAAGTGGTCGATGAAGCTGGCGGTCGCGTCAAGCTCGTCAAACTCAACATCGACGATCACCCATCCATTCCCGGTCAGCTCGGCATCCAATCCATCCCGGCAATCGTTGCCTTTCAGGATGGCCGGCCCGTGGATGGTTTCATGGGTGCTGTCCCGGAAAGCCAGATCCGCGAGTTTATCGACAAGATTGCAGGCCCCGCAGCAAACGACCCGCAAGCCGAAATCGATGCCGCTCTTGCCGAAGCCAAGCAATTGCTGGCTGATGGTGATCACCAGGGTGCAGCCCAGCTCTTCGGCTTTGTCATGCAGGTGGATCCGGAAAACACAACGGCCGTGGCCGGCATTGCAGATTGCATGATTGCAGTTGGTGAATATCAGCGTGCCAGCGATCTTCTGGCTTCCCTGCCTGCCGAAATGCTCGCCGATCCGGCCGTAGAAACCGTGTCGAAAAAGCTCGCGCAATATGAAGAGGCCCGGCAGCTGGGTGATCCCGCAGCGCTTGAGCGTGAGTTGGCCGCCAATCCCGACAATCACGAGGCGCGGATAAAGCTCGCAAAAATCTTCAATGCACAGGGCAGACGTGACGAAGCAGCTGACCAGTTGCTGACCGTGATGCGCAAGGATCGCACCTTCGAGGATGATGGCGCGCGCAAGCAGCTTGTCGAGTTTCTGGAAAGCTGGGGTTTCAAGGACCCATCGTCAGTCACGGCGCGTCGTAAGTTGTCGTCTATCCTGTTTTCTTGAGAACTGCCTTGTGGTCTGCAATCGCGAACCACATTTAAAAGAATAGTGATGAACCAAAGCCGCGGCGCGCTTTCGCGTCGCAGCGTCTAAAGAAATCGAGGGCTATTCATGCATGTCGGTAATGCGAGATATCTGAAAAGCACCGATCTGCCGGACGTGGTGCCTGTATTTCCTCTGTCGGGCGCATTGTTGCTCCCCGAAGGGCAACTGCCCCTCAATATTTTCGAACCGCGATATCTGGCGATGTTCGATGCCGCGCTGGCCAGCCATCGGCTGATTGGCATGGTGCAGCCATCGTTGCAAGTATTGGACGCGGGAACAGGCTCAGGCGCGCTCTGCCAAGTGGGCTGCCTGGGTCGCGTCACCTCCTTTTCAGAGACGGGCGACGGGCGATACATGGTGTCGTTAAGCGGTATTTGTCGTTTCCGGCTGCTGGATGAGGTTACCTCCGGCAAGCCGTATCGAAGCTTCAAACATGCGCCTTTCATGGCCGATCTGACCGGCGAGGAGGATGAGGACGCCGTAGACCGCGAAAATCTGCTGCGGGTTTTCCGCTCGTTCCTAGACGCCAACCAGCTGGAAGCGGACTGGGAGAGCGTGGAGCGTGCTGGAAATCGTGTGCTCGTGAATTCGCTATCGATGATGTCGCCCTTCGGCCCTGCGGAAAAGCAGGCCCTGCTGGAAGCGCCGGACCTGAAAGCGCGTGCTGATACGCTGATTGCCATTACCGAAATCGTTCTTGCCCAAGGCGGAACCGACAGCGAAATCATATTGCAGTGACGGGACGGGCATGGACGAGAAGCTGAGCAAGGTCGATCCCAAGTTGCTGGATCTGCTGGTCTGTCCACTGACGAAAGGGCGTCTGTCCTATAATCGAGAGCGCAACGAACTGATTTCAGAGAGCGCGAGGCTAGCCTATCCCATCAGGGATGGGGTTCCCATCATGCTCGTTTCGGAAGCGCGTAAAATCGAGGATTGAAGGGCCAGCCGCTAAGCTGGCCCTACTCGTTTATAGAAATTCTGCGCGATGCGGCGTGAAGGCGTCGATCAGGCGACCTTTTTCGAGCGCCTTGACCCCATGTATCAGATCGGGCTTGACGATGAAGCTGCCGCCTTGCGCCAGTTCTTGCGTTACGCCATCAATCGTCACTTCGAAGCGTCCTTCTGCCACGTAACTTGCCTGAATATGCGGATGTGAGTGAAGCGCGCCGATGGCACCTGCTTCGAAGATGACTTCGACCATCATCATTTCCGGCAGATAGGCCATGATGCGGCGGGAAACGCCAGGTTCCGTCGGTGTCCACTGGCTGTCATCAGTATTTACGAAGGCTTTGCTCTGGCTCATCATATGGCTCCTTACTTCAGATCATCCATGCTCACGAGATCGACGTCGGTGTAGTCGACATTGTCGCCCGCCATGGCCCAGATGAAGGAGTAATTCGCGGTTCCGGCACCGGAATGGATCGACCAACCCGGAGAAAGTGCGGCCTCTTCGTTCTTCATCACCAGATGGCGCGTTTCGTTTGGTTCGCCCAAGAAGTGGAAGACGCGGGCCGTCTCGGGCAGGTCAAAATAGAGATAGGCTTCCATGCGCCGGTCGTGAATATGGCACGGCATGGTGTTCCACACGGAACCCGGCGCAAGGCTCGTCATGCCGACGACCAACTGGCAGGTCTTGACGCCTTCGGGGTGAATGAATTGGAAAATCGAGCGTTCGTTGCTGGTGGCCTGCAACCCGAGATCGACGCGTTTGGCATCATTGATGCCAATGTGTTTTGCCGGATAGGCCGCATGTGCTGGTGCACTCAGCAGGTAAAACTTGGCGGGCGTTTCTGATGATGCGGATGCAAACGATACGTTTGAACCCATACCGGCATAGACCATGTCGCGCGTACCGGTTTCAAATCCGGTGCCATCGACGGTCACGGTACCCTTGCCGCCGATGTTGACGACGATCAGTTCACGCCGCTCAAGAAACGACTTCGTACCTGTTGGTTTGATGGTTTCTAACTCTAGGGAACCGGACACCGGCACAGCCCCGCCGACGATCATGCGATCGTAATTCGTGTAATGCAGCTGAACGGTGTCGTTGACGAACAGAGGCGGCAACAGGAAGTTTTCGCGAAGCTGCTCAGTACCGAATGTCGCGGCTGTCTTCGGGTCGATGGCAAAGCGGTTGGTGTACTGTGTCTGGCCCATGGTTCTCCCAATCATATCTCGGACGAAGTTGTCATACATATATGCGATAGAAATCCTATGTCAATCGATCGCAGCTACGCGACGTATTGCGGCTCAGTGCAGAAAGCGTTGCAAACATGGGATTTCGAGACGCGCAACCTGTAAGGCAGGTTCTACAAGTTCTGTTGCGCACATGGTTATGGCACATTCAACGATTGATATGTCCGCATACAACCACTCGCATCACATTGACTTTCGGCGTGAAATCCGAGCAGAGTCCCCGCGGTCGTGCGTACCGGGGAGGGACCAATGCTCGTGCGTTCTGTTTTGAAGAGCCTGTTTTTCGTTTTCGCTACTTTTGCGGTCCAGCCAGCGCTTGCGCAGGACGCGACGCGAAAGATTGTCACCACGCAAAACGGTGATTATTTCGGGTTTGATCTTCGCACAGAGCAGAATGTCTCCCAGCCACAATGCGAAACCATCTGCATAAACGACACATCCTGCAAGGCCTTCACCTATAATCCCAAGGTGAAATGGTGCTTCCTCAAATCTGATTTCAACCAGCTCAATGCCTTCCCCGGCGCAGTTGCGGGCAAGGTGGTAGAGGTCGCTGCAAAGAGCGAGCCTGATCTCGGTGCGCCGCAGAAACTCTCCTTTATCGATGACAGCCTTTACCAGGAGGCGCGACGTCTGAAGGCGAGCCTCTCCCCCGCCGGAGATGGTCAGTCGATGGAAAATTGGCTTTCACTGGCACGGCAGCAATCTGCCGCCGGCGATTTCGTCGGCGCGGTTGGGAGTTACAAGCTGGCGCTCGCGCTAGGCCCTGAAGATGGTGTGGCCTGGGCTGAATTTTCGCAGGCGGCATCGAAAATTCAAAACAATTATGAGATGTCGGCACAGGCCGTTTCGGCAGCCCTCAATGCCTATTCGCTGAGCCGCACGGTTTCTGCCCGCACAAGCATACTCGATACGCTGGCTGTGGCGTTTGAAAAAACCCAGAACTACCGGGCCGCCCTCAATAGTTACAAGGCCAGCCTTGCACTGTCGGATGTCACGCAAACCCGCGCCACCTACAACGATTTGAAGACGCGCCAAGGTTTCCGCGTCATCAACAACACCGTCGATACCGATAGTGTCAGCCCACGCGCCTGCATCCAGTTTTCAGAACCACTGGTGAAGAACGGCGTCGATTATTCCTCTTTCGTCACGCTGGATGGCGCAGCGCCTAAGGCCATCGAGGCCAAGGGCAGTGAAATCTGCGTGGAAGGTCTGACGCACGGCCAGCGCTACAAGATCGCGCTGCGTGCGGGTTTGCCGTCGTCTGTGGAAGAGCCACTGGAAAAACAGGTCGATCTCGACATCTATGTTCGGGACAGATCCGGCTCGGTACGCTTCACGGGTGAAAATTTCGTGCTTCCCGGCACCGCCCGCCGTGGCATTCCGCTAGTCTCCGTCAATATTGACCATGCCGATCTCAAGCTCTACCGCGTCGGTGACCGCAGCATCGCGGCATTGCTGACCAACTCGCAGTTCCTGACGCAGATGGATGGCTATGGCGCGGAACGGCTTGAAAACGAGATCGGTGAACTCGTCTGGCAGGGCGGCATCGATATCCAGAACGAACTGAACAAGGATGTCGTCACGAGCTTTCCGGTCGACGAGGCCTTGCCGGAACGCAAGCCGGGTATCTATGTGCTCACCGCCGTACCACCCGGCACGCCGGGCGAAAGCTGGGATTCCCGCGCCACGCAATGGTTCCTCGTCTCAGATACAGGCATCACCACCTATGCCGGGACCGATGGCCTCAATGTCTTTGCGCGGGCGCTCAGCACGGCCAAACCCCTAAAGGGCGTCGCTCTCCAGCTTCTGGCGAAGAACAACGAAATTCTCGGTACCGCGACGACCGATGACGAAGGCCGTGCAGTTTTCTCCGCAGGTCTGATGCGCGGCACGGCAGGGCAGGCACCGGCCATCATCACCGCACGCAATGGCGATAAGGATTATGTCTTCCTCGATATGACCCGCGCCGGTTTCGACCTGTCTGACCGTGGCGTCACGGGTCGCGCCTCTCCCGGCGCGCTGGATGTGTTCAGTTGGACGGAGCGCGGTATCTACCGCGCGGGCGAAACCGTGCATGCCGCGGCTTTGGCCCGGGATATCGAAGGCAATGCAGTTGAAAACCTGCCGCTGACCTTCATCTTCTCGCGCCCCGATGGCGTCGAAGACCGCCGCTTCGTCAGCGATGGCAAGGCCTTGGGTGGTTATGCGGTTGACTTTGTCACGCAGGAAAGCGCCATGCGCGGCACTTGGACACTGCGCATTTATACCGATCCCAAAACCGCCGCCATCAGCGAAAAGTCCTTTCTCGTGGATGACTTCGTGCCTGACAGAACCGAGTTCGATCTGTCCAGCAAAGCCACGGAGATCGACCCCGCCGCTGATACTGCCATCGATGTCGATGGCCGTTATCTCTATGGCGCGCCCGCTGCCGGGCTGGAACTCGAAGGTGAAATCGCGCTGAAGGCAACGCGCACCCGCGACGGTTTCGATGGTTATCTGTTCGGCTTGGCGGATGAAGAAAGCCAGGAGGAAAGCCGCACAACGCTTGACGCTCTTCCCGCGCTGGACGAGAACGGCAAGGCCACCTTCGATGTGACGCTGGCCGATGTCCCGGCGACGACGCAGTTCCTCTCCGCCAACATCACCGTCCGTATGCGCGAAGCCGGAGGCCGCGCGGTCGAGCGTTCGCTGACATTGCCAGTCAAATCCGATAGCGCCATGATCGGCATCAAACCGGAATTCTCCGGCGATCTCGCTGAAAACTCCATTGGCCGTTTCCACGTTATCGGCCTTGCCGCAGACGGCTCTAAACAGGCCATGAGCGGCCTGACCTGGAAGCTCATCAAGGTCGAACGGAACTATCAATGGTATCGTCAGGGCAATTCCTGGCGCTACGAGCCGGTTGTCTACACCAAGCAGGTCCAGACCGGCACCTTGGCAGTGGACGCCAATGGCGGCGAGATTTCCGTACCTGCCTCCTGGGGGCGGTATCGTTTGGAGGTCGAGTCCGCAGATAATAACGGCCCCACATCCAGTGTCGAATTCGACGCGGGCTGGTACGTGACTGCAAGCTCCACCGAAACACCGGACGCGCTGGAAATCGCGCTCGACAAGCAGAGCTACAAGGTTGGCGATACCGCTAAATTGCAGGTCACGTCGCGTTTTTCAGGTCAATTGATGGTCGCATCCGGTTCGGAAAAACTGATCGCTGTCCAGAATGTCGACATCGGTGAAAACGGCGGCGAAGTTGATATTCCCGTAACGAAGGAATGGGGTGCCGGTTCCTACGTCACCGCAACCCTGTTCCGCCCCGGCGATGCGCAGGAAAGCCGCATGCCCATGCGCGCCATCGGCGTCAAATGGCTGGCCGTCGATCCAGGCGAGCGCAAGCTGGGCATTGCCTTAACCCTTCCCAAGCAGACATTGCCGCGCCAGCCGCTGGAAATTCCCGTGCACGTGTCCGGTGCAGGCGCTGGTGACAAAGCCTATGTCACGGTGGCTGCCGTCGATGTCGGCATTCTCAATCTCACCCGTTATGAGCCGCCCAAACCGGATGACTGGTATTTCGGTCAGCGTCGTCTCGGGCTGGAAATCCGCGATATCTACGGCCGTCTGATCGATGGTTCGCTCGGTGCCACAGGGCGTCTCAGAACCGGCGGTGACGGCGGTCAGGTCGCGCTGCAAGGCAGCCCACCGAAGGAAAAGCTGGTTGCCTTCTTCGCCGGTCCGGTGGAGTTGGATGCTGAGGGCAAGGCAATCATCCGTTTTGATATTCCGCAGTTCAACGGAACGGCTCGTGTTATGGCTGTTGCCTGGACGAAGACCGGCGTCGGTCATGCGGTATCGGATGTCGTCATCCGTGATCCCGTTGTCATCACCGCCAGTGCGCCGAAGTTCCTCAGCCCCGGCGATGTCTCGCAAATGCGCGTCGATATCGCCAATACCGATGGTGATGCGGGCGATTACAAACTGGATATCGCCAGCAACACCGCAATCACCGTCGATCAGGGCGAGGTGTCGCAAACCATATCGCTGCAAAAGGGCGGCAAGACGTCGTTGACCGTGCCATTGACCGGCGAATATCCGGGTAACGGCGCAATAACCGTCAAGCTCAGCAACATCAGCGGTCTTTCGCTGGAACAAGCCATCAATATTCCCGTGCGGCCATCGGTCCTGCCGGTCACGACGCGTCGAAACATAAAGATTGCGCCCAACAGCAGTCTCACGGTGGATGGCGCATTGCTGGCTGATAGCATGTTGCTGGGGTCGTCTGTCGCGGTCAACGTCACGCGTTCACCGGCCTTCGATGTTCCGGGGCTGGTCATGATGCTGGATAAATATCCTTATGGCTGCGCTGAGCAGACCACCAGCCGCGCGCTTCCGCTGCTCTATGTTTCGGAACTGATGAAACAGCGCGGCGGCGCTGATGATGTGGACCTGCGCAAGCGGGTGCAGGATGCGATCTACCGCGTTCTGTCCTTCCAGTCCTCATCCGGCGGCTTCGGTCTCTGGGGTCCCGGCGAAGGCGATCTCTGGCTGGATTCCTACATCACCGACTTCCTGACGCGTGCGCGGGAGCAATCCTATGATGTGCCTGAAACGGCCATGGTACAGGCGCTGACCAACCTGCAAAACGGGCTGGCCTACGACAATAACGTCAAGGATCGCGGCAACCAGATTGCCTATTCGCTCTATGTTCTTGCTCGCAATCGCAAGGCTGCCGTCAACGATCTCAGATATTATGCCGACACGGCCTTGGCCGATTTCCCGACGCCGCTTGCCAAGGCGCAACTGGCCTCGGCCCTGTCGCTTTATGGCGATGCGGCCCGGTCCAAGACGGTCTTTGGCGCGGCGCTCAGCATGGCCTCGGCTACCACCAATGTCAGCCTCTCCCGGGCGGATTACGGATCGGTGCTGCGCGATGGCGCGGCATCGCTGGCCCTTGCCGCCGAAAGCCGCCCGGTTCCTGCTGTCGTGCCGCAACTGGCCAGTGCCGTTGCCAAGGCGTGGGACGCCAAAGCCTACACCAGCACGCAGGAACAGGCCTGGATGCTGCTGGCCGCCCGCGCCTTGAAGGGCGAAGACAAGGACGTCAAGCTGGATATCAACGGCTCCCTGGAACAGGGCGGTTATAGCAAGGGCATGAGCGGCGATGAGTTGCTGCAATCGCCGATCAAGATCACCAATGCCTCCAAGGATACGGTTACGGCAGTGGTCACGACGGTCGCGCCACCCTCTCAGCCTCTGGCGGCCGGTGGTGACGGTTTCGATATCAAGAAAACCTATTATTCGATGGATGGCGAAGAGGTGAATATCAGCGAGGCCACGCAGAACGAGCGTTACGTCGTCGTCTTGACGGTCACGCCCAAGAACAAGTGGGAATCGCGCCTTATCATGACCGATCTTCTGCCCTCTGGCTTCGAGATCGACAATCCGAGCCTCGTCAACAGCGCAGCACTTTCCAATTTCGATTGGTTGCCGGAAACGGAAGCTGCTCACACCGAGTTCCGCTACGACCGTTTCGTTGCAGCTTTTGATCAAGCCGCGGGCGATAACTCTGACATTACGCTGGCCTATGTCGTCAGGGCGGTAACACCCGGCACCTACGATAACCCGGCAGCGTCGGTGGAAGATATGTACCGTCCGCAGTTTTCGGCGCGCACGGCAACCGGTCGCATGGAGGTCCGCGCGGCGCAGCAATGATCAGGTGGCGGGCATTCATTGGCGGTTTCGTCGTTGCAGCAGTCCTGACTGCCGCCTGCGTCTATGCGCTGAACCGTTTGGACCATGCCTACCCGCCACCGCTGCAAAATGCCAGGATCGTCTCTCAGGAAGTGCTGGACAGAGATGGAAAGCTGTTGCGCGCCTTTGCCACGCCGCAGGGGCGCTGGCGGCTTCACACCGATGCCACGGAGGTCGATCCGCAATTCATCAACATGCTGGTTGCCTATGAGGATCAGCGGTTTTTCGACCATGGCGGCGTGGATTTTCAGGCCTTGGGACGTGCCGCCTGGCAATTGCTGACCAATGGCCGCATCGTCTCAGGTGCCTCCACGCTGTCCATGCAAGTGGCGCGATTGATAGAGCCGCGAACGGATCGCTCCCTCAGCACCAAATTTCTCCAGATGGTGCGGGCATGGCAAATCGAGCGGCGCTTGACCAAGCCTGAAATCATTGACCTTTATCTCAACATTGCTCCCTATGGCGGCAATCTGGAAGGCGTGCGCGCAGCAAGCCTTGCCTGGTTCGGCAAGGAGCCGAAGCGGCTCGACACGGCAGAGGCCGCATTGCTGGTTTCCCTGCCGCAACTGCCGGAAAAGCGGCGTCCGGATCGCTTTCCCGCTGCGGCGAAAGAAGCGCGCGGGCGCGTGTTGCAACGGCTTGCCGTTTCACGCGTGGTGGGTGAGGGGGAGGCAGCCCGGGCCGCAGTCGCCGCCATTCCCGCAAAACGCATCGATCTTCCTTCCTACGCGCCGCATCTGGCGCAGGCGGCGCGTGTCCGGTTTCCACAGTCGTTAACGATAGGCTCGACGTTGCGTCTGCCGGTTCAAAAAGAGCTGGAAGAACTGGCGCAACGCTCTGCCAAAAAGCTGGGAGACAAGGTTTCGGTCGCCATCGTCATGGCCGATAGCACGACCGGTGAGATCGTCGCAGAGGTCGGCTCGTCTGATTTTCTCGATAGCAACCGCCGTGGCTGGGTGGAAATGAGCCGCGCGGTGCGCTCCCCCGGCTCGACGCTCAAACCCTTCATCTACGGCCTTGCCTTCGAAAACGGCCTGATTGCGCAGGAAACCGTCATCGAAGATCGCCCGGCGGATTTTTCCGGCTACCGGCCACGCAATTTCGATATGCAGTATCAGGGTGATGTCAGCATTCGACAGGCCCTGCAACTCTCCCTCAACGTCCCCGCTGTGCGCCTGTTGGATGCCGTCAGTCCTGCCGCGCTGATGGTCCGGTTTCGCCGGGCTGCGGTTAAACTGACGCTGCCAAAGGCGGAAACGCCGGGGCTGGCAATTGCCCTCGGCGGCGCGGGTCTCTCGCTCGTCGATCTCGTTCAGCTTTACGCAGCGCTCGCCAATGGTGGCCAGCCGGTGCAGTTGGGAGACGGGGTGCGCGGCAAACCTCAAATCCTCGATGTCGACCCGCTCTTTTCAAAGGCCGCGATCTGGAACATCAGCGATGTCCTGTCCGGTGTCTTGCCGCCACTCGGAATGAAGCAGCGCGGCATCGCCTATAAGACCGGCACCAGCTACGGGTATCGCGACGCATGGTCTGTCGGTTTCGATGGCCGCTACGTCATTGGCGTCTGGGCGGGCCGTGCCGATAACGGCTCGGTTCCCGGTCTGGCGGGCTATGTTTCCGCTGCACCCATCCTGTTCGAAGCCTTCTCAAAATCCGGGGTGCCCATCACGCCTTTTCCGCCGCCGCCAGCAGGCACCACGCGCCTTGCCTATGGCGACCTGCCGGCAAACCAACGCCGTTTCAGCGTTACCAGCACCGGCCTGTTATCCACCAACCACCGCGAAGCATCGCCGCAGATCGTCTACCCACCCGAAGGTGCACGTATCGAACTCACCGGCCAGAGCGGTGAGGTTTCCCCGCTTGTCTTAAAGCTGCAAGGCGGGCGCGCACCCTTCCACTGGCTCGCCAACGGCAAACCCCTGCCCGAACCCTCCCGGCGTCGAAGCAGCGAATGGCTACCGGAAGGCCAGGGTTTCTCGACATTGACGGTGATCGATGCGGATGGACGGGCGTCCAGCGTTCGGATTTTTGTGGAGTAGGGTTGGTTGCGTTTTGTGAAGGTTGGGCTGTTGTTATCCGCACAGCCTTTTGCAGCAACCCTCATCCTGAGGTGCCCCGGAGGGGCCTCGAAGGACGAGGGTTGCAAGACGAGACGGGAGAGTGCGCGGCTGGATGCTTCGAGGGCGCTGCGCGCCACCTCAGCATGAGGACAGAGTATGCTGTTAAACCTCAAGCCGTCCCATCGACCAGAATGAACGGTTGCCCACGCGAACACATCTCAATGCGCGCATCCACCTTGTAGATGTTCCGCAGCATATCTGGCGTAATCACAGCAGACGTCTTGCCACTGACCGCCATCTCGCCACCGGCGATGACGATGGTGTGTTCGCAGTAGCGCAGCGCATGGTTCAAATCGTGCAGGGCGATGAGAACAATCATGCCTTCGCGACGGGCGAGGTTGGTGATGAAATCCAGCACCCCGACCTGTCGGTGAAGGTCGAGCGCCGATGTCGGTTCGTCCATCAGCAGGACTTCCGGTTTGCGCACCAGCGCTTGTGCCAGCGATACCAGCTGGCGTTGACCACCGGACAGTTCGCCTAGCCCGCGAAATGCCAGATCGTGGATGTTGAGCGCCTTCAAAATGGCGTCGATTTCAGCCAGTTCGTCATCATGCACCTTCCAGCCGCTGCCCTGCTTGGCAGACAGAAGAATGGATTCGTAGACCGTCAGAACGGCATTGGCACCGGTGTCCTGCGGCATGTAGCAAATGGTGCGCGGACCCTGCTCCGTCTGCGACAGCGTCACGACGCCAGGGCCTTTGATCAGGCCGGCGATGCGTTTGAACAGCGTGGATTTTCCAGCCGCATTGGGGCCGATGACGGCGGTTATGCTGCCAGCTTCCAGCATGTCCATAGTGACATTGGCCAGCACCGTCGCGCGCCCGTATTTGGCACCGACATCCTGAAGGGCGAGGGCTACCATGCGCGTCTCCTGTTGGAGAAGATGAGGACAAAGAAGAAGGGCACGCCGACAAGCGCCGTAATGACGCCGATGGGCAGAATGGCGCCGGGGATGAGGACCTTGCTGACGACCGATGTAACGGACAGAAGCAGCGCGCCGCAAATGACCGAACCAGGCAGGAAGAAACGCTGGTCTTCCCCCACCACCATGCGGGCGATGTGCGGGCCGACGAGGCCGATAAAGCCGATGGTGCCGACGAAGGAAACAGGGATGGATGCCAGCAGGCTGACGGTCAGCATGGTGTGCAGGCGCAGGCGGCGCACGTTGATGCCCATGCTGGCAGCCTTGTCATCGCCCAGACGAAGCGCCGTCAAGGCCCATGCGTTTTTCATGAATAGCGGCACGGTCAAAACGAGGATCGCAGCTGTGACATAGACCTTGGCCCATGTCGCCTTGGTCAGGCTGCCCATGGTCCAGAACACGACGGCGGCCAGCGCCTGTTCGGACGCCAGATATTCCAGCATCGAAAGCGCGGCGTTGAAGGTGAAGACCAGCGCAATGCCCAGCAGCACGATTGTCTCAACCGTCACGCCACGCATGGTGGAGGCGAAGTGGATGAAGAGTGCTGCCACCATTGCCATGACGAAGGCGTTGATCGGCACCATATACTCGACCGCACCAGGAAAAAGCGCGACACCGCCGACCAGCGCAAGCGCTGCACCAAAGCTGGCGGCCGCCGAAATGCCAAGCGTAAACGGGCTGGCAAGCGGGTTGGCGAGAATGGTCTGCATCTGCGCGCCTGCAACGGACAGCGATGCACCAACCGTAACGGCCATCAGCGCTATCGGCATGCGGATGTCCCAGATGACGACGCGCAGCTGGTTGGCCACACCGGCGGGATCGAGAACCGCGCTGATCACCTGAGACAGCGTGTAGCGTGCCGGGCCAAGCGCCATGTCCGTCGCAAGGCTAAGACACAGCGCGACAACGAGCCCGACCAGTATCAGAATGCGCCGGGCGGCCAGAGCGCGATATTGCGCCCCGCCAGTCTTCTCGACATAGGTTTCCACGATGGACGCCATTTAATTCGAGCCTTTTTCAAGTGAAACAAAATATCCGGGCTTGTAGGTCACGGGCAGAAACTTCTCGTGAAATTCTTCGAAATTCTGTTCCGGGTTCAGATCGGCAAAAAGCTCCGGGTGAAACCACTTTGCAAATTGCTGGATGGGAAAGAACTCGTAGGGTGCGCCATAAAACTGGTGCCAGACAGCGTGAACGTTGCCCGTCTTCACCGCATCTAGTTCTGGGAAGGGGGTGCGCGTCATCAGCTTGGCCAGCCGCTCACGCGACAGGTCCATGTCGGCACCACGGCCAACCGGCACGAACTGGTTGATATCGGATTCCGCGGCCCAGTTGGAGCCGGTGACAATGATGTGCTCGGGGTTGGAAACGATAAGCTGTTCAGGATTGAGGTCGCCGAAGGTGGTCTTGATGACGTCGGACGCTATGTTGTGCCCACCCGCCTGCTCGATCATCGCGCCAAAATTGACCGGACCGAAGGTGCGGCAGCAATTGTCTTCGCCAGAAATCCCCGGCGCACGCTCGATAAACACGCCCGGACGCTTCAGATCCTTGACGGATGCCAGCCTGTCGGTCACCAGCGCAATCTGGTCGTGACGATAGGCTATGAATTCTTCTGCGCGGGGTACGGCTCCGAAAATCTGGCCGAGAACGCGAATGGAATTTTCGCTGTTCTTTTCCGGGTCCAGACGGAAATCGAGATAGACGACCTTGATACCAGCCGCCGCCGCCTTCTCCTCGAAGCCGCTTTCCTTGGCGGTCTTTTCAACCTCCAGATTGAGCGTGATGACATCTGGCGTCAGCGCAATCGCCGCTTCAAGGCTGAAATCGCCCTGCGGAAGATAACCGAACAGCGGCAGCTTTTCGATCTGCGGGAAACTCTCGATGTAGGCCTTATAGCTGTCGGGGTCTTTTTTCACGAGATCGTCGCGCCAGCCGACGATGGTATCGAAGGTCTTTTCGCCACGCAGGGCTGCGATAACGTGAACTTGGCGGGCTTCACCCACGATGACGCGTTTGGCAGGCACGTCGATGTCGACCTTGCGGCCTGCCGCGTCAACGATTTCAGTTGCCAGGGCTGGTGTTGCAATGAGGGCCAATATGAAGGCGGCGATCCGCTTAAAATTCCTGAACGGCACGGGCGGTCCTTTCGATCTAAAATGTACTTCGGCGAAGCCGTAATTTACGGCTCCGCCTGATGTCCGATCGGCGCTCCCCCTTCGCCGTTCCGATATTTACTTGTCGTCCTTCAGGGACACGAAGTAGCCAGGCTTGTAGTCAAGCGGCAGGAACCTTGCATGCAATTCCTTGAAGGTTGCTTCCGGGTCGAGGTCCTTGAACAGCTCCGGGTGCAGCCACTTGGCAATTTCCTGAATGGCTACGAATTGGTACGGGTTGTTATAGAACTGGTGCCAGATGGCGTGAACATTGCCGTCTTCGACCGCCTTGACGCCGGTAAAGGCCGGACGCTTGGTCAGGTTTTCCAGCTTGCGACGGGCTTCCTTGAGGTCCGCGCCGTAACCGACACCAACCCAGTTGCCGCCGGGAACGTAAGCATCCCACTTGCCGCCTGTCACGATGATCTGCTCGGGGTTGGAGGCAATCACCTGCTCCGGGTTCACCGTGCCGAAGGTACCCGGAATGATGTCTTTTGCCATGTTGATGCCACCGGCGATCTCGACCATCTTGCCGAAATTCTCGTTGCCGAAGGACATGCAGCAATCGTCGGAGTAACCGCCTGCGCGCTCAACGAACACGACCGGGCGCTTCGGCTTGTCCTTGTCCAGCACGTCGGTGACGCGCTTGATGCTGTCAGACCGGAACTTGATGAACTCTTCAGCGACGTCCTGCTTGCCCATCAACTGGCCCATAACGCGCATGCTTGGCTCGGTGTTTTCCATCGGCTTTTCGCGGAAGTCGACATAAACCAGGGGAATGCCGACCTTGCCGAGCTTCTCGATGTAACCGGCTTCTTCGGTTGCCGTCTTCGCATCGATGTTCATCAAAATGACGTCTGGCTTCAGGGCCACAGCCTGTTCGATATCGAACGTGCCGTCCTTCATGCCGCCGAAGGTCGGAAGCTTGGCGATCTCAGGATACTTCGCGAGATAAGCCTCATAGGATTCCGGGTCTGCCTTTGGTAGGTCATCGCGCCAGCCGACGACGTGTTCAAACGGGTTTTTCTTGTCGAGCGCGGCAAGGAAATAGATCTGTCGGCCTTCGCCGAGAATGACGTGCTTCACCGGCACGTTGACCTCGACATCGCGGCCCGTCACGTCCTTGATCGTCACCTTTTCGGCAAACGCGGGGAAGACAGTGGAAACGAGAAGACCCATTGCAAGAGCGGCGGATTTGCCTGTAATGCGCATCGAAATTGTTCTCCGGTAAAACTAACGGCGCTTTATTGTTTTATGACTGTTAAAGTCAAGTTTTATCTTTTAGAGCATTTCGAAAGTGACGGTCGCGAAGGTTGGATGTGATGAAAAGCGCAGATAATTACGGGAATAATTTTGGTCTTCGCGACGAAATAAAAGCGTATTGGTCAATCCGTGCAGCGACCTTTGATCTGTCTCCCGGTCATGAAATCTTCTCCGAAGAGGAACGGGCGGCCTGGCATCGACTGGTGGAAAAACATATCGGCAGAGGTGAAGGCAAAAGCGCTCTTGACCTCGCTTCAGGCACCGGCGTGATCTCGCATTTGATGGACGATCTAGGCTACCGCGTTACCGGGCTGGACTGGGCGGAGCCGATGCTGGAGCGCGCCAAGGCAAAGGCGAAAAGCCGCAATCGAGCCATTTCCTTCCACATGGGTGATGCGGAAAACACAATGGAGCCGGATGGTGCCTATGATGTCATCATCAACCGCCATCTGGTCTGGACGCTTGTCGATCCCAAGGCTGCGTTTCGCGAATGGTTGCGCGTGTTGAAGCCAGGCGGCAAGGTGCTGATCGTCGATGGCGATTTCGTCAATGTCAGCTTTGCAGAGAAGATGCTGAAAAGCCTTGCGAACTGGTTGCAGAAGCGCGGTATCTTGAAAGCCGACCCGTTGCACGCTCCTGCGGAGCTTATGGGGCAGCACAACAGCATTCTTTCCCGCGTCTATTTCTCGCATGGCGCGCGGGCGGATGCCGTTGCGTCCATGCTGCGCGAAACAGGTTTTGAAGATGTTGCAATCGATACCGATCTGCGTGAAATCCATAAAACCCAGGCAAAGCACTGGAATGTTCTGAAGGCTGCGGCGCGGGGTATTCAGCATCGGTATGCGGTCTGCGGTCGCAAACCGGCATAACTATCAAAACCTGCTGTATTTAACGTCTTTAGGCGGGCCGCATATTTGACATGCTTGGCTAATGGCAAAACTTGTCCATAGATTTGCGTCCTGCTCACCACGACATTGCGCTCTATCCCCTCCATCATATTTCAAATAGCTCCCATTTTGTGGCCAAGGTCGTGCGGGATCCATCTCCTAAGATTAGTTACTTATGATGTAATATATTAGCGCATAAGTTTCTTGTATTGTCTGATGACTTGGAATACTCATCAGTTGAATTTCGAGGTGTCCTCCCATCTGTACGCCTCGTTCAGGGAGAAAACGTGGAGGTAGGAATGCATAAAAGGTCTTTGAAAGCTCTGCTCGTTGGCTGCTCTATTTTGTGCGGCGCTTATGGTGCGCAGGCGCAATCCATCAGTGTTTGGTCAAGGCAGACAGATGAATCCATCAGTGTTTTGAAAGCGTTGACAGATGCATTTACAGCCGATACCGGCATCAAGGTCGAAACCTTCAACACGGGTATCGATTTCGAGCAACGTCTTGCACGCGCCGCTGCCGGTCGTACTCTCCCCGACATCGTTTTGAACGATACGACTGCCATGGGTCAGATGAGCCAGATGGGCATTCTCAAGCCCATTGATCCATCGAAGATCGCTGGTAGTCAGGACGTTTCCACGTCGGCATGGGATGGGGCCAAGGCCAGCGACGGCCAGTTTTATTCCTTGCCTATTTCGGCCCAGTCATTTGCCATGTTCATTCGCAAGGACTGACGCGAAAAGCTGAACATGCCGCAGCCAAAGACTTGGGAAGACGTCCGCAAGCTGGCAGAAGCCTTTACCAAGCAGGACCCGGATGGCAACGGCAAGGCCGATACGTTCGGTATGGCTATTCCCGGTTCCACGACGCGCGGATATGCCAGTTGGTTCATGAGCAGCTTCATTTGGCAGGCTGGTGGTGACTACGTAAAACAATTGCCAGACGGGTTCGTCCCAACGCTCGATACGCCGCAGGTTGCCGAGGCGCTGACCTATGTGCGTGGTATGATTTGTGACAAGCTGGCTCAGCCCGGTGCTATCAACGCCACAACGGGCGACACGCTGCCGACATTCCGTTCCGGCCAGACCGGCATCTTCATTTCCGGTCCATATCACATTCCGCAGATCGACGCCGAGCCGGGCAAGGATAAGACGAAAGTCGTCATGCTGCCCGCCGGCCCCGGTGGCATCGCTTCCCTTTCGGAGGGCACCAGCGCCTATCTGCTGAAGAGCGTCAAGGATGAAGACTCCGCCAACAAGTTCCTGGCGTTCCTTGTCTCGCCAAAGGGCCAGGAAATCGCCATGGCGCAGGGCTCAGGTCGTACACCAATCGTTCGTTTGCCTGTTAACACGAAGGTCGATGTGAACGCCGTTCGTAACGATCCGCGCTGGATGGTCTTCAAAGAGACGTTCGATAAATATGGGCATTATATGCCCGCCGTTCCAAACTGGACGGCAATCCGCACCGTTACTGGTGAGGGCTTCAACCGTATTCTGGCACAGTGCGATGCCGACGTGCCGACGGAACTGAAGGCATTGAACGAGCAGGTCAAGATCGAATTGAGTGGGCAGAACGCGCTCTCTGCGTCCCAACAGTAAACAGCTTCGCATGCGTCGCTGCAAACGTGGCGACGCTTGCACCAAGCTCAGTCTCTGAGGTCAATATGTCCGTTACGCCCCAAAATTCCGCTGTCGGAAGCGCCAAGACCACATCTGGCGCGACGCGGCGTCCTGTGAAACGGCGTCTGCGCACCGTGATGACGCCGTGGCTGTTTCTTGCGCCGGCGCTGATCATTTTCACATGGTTCAAGTTTTATCCAATGATCTCGGGCTTCTCCATGTCGTTTTATGACGTGCAGTTCTATTCCGATAGCAAGTGGGTCGGGTTGGACAATTTCTACCGCGCGTTTAGCGATCTGGCGTTGCGCACTGCGGTCATCCACACCACGATTTATGTTATTGTCGGAACTCTCTCCGCCTGCGTCGTCGCCTTCTTCATGGCATTGACGCTTGAAGGCCCCGCGCGTCATCTCGGCATTATCCGGACGGCGGTCTTTTTACCGGCGATCACCAGCGTCGCGATTATCGCCGAAATCTGGCGCATTCTGTTCAATTCCGCCGATTACGGCCTCATAAATTCGATTCTCGGTTTCATTGGCATCGAGCCGCAGGGGTTCCTTTCCGACCCCAACCAAGCACTTTGGGTGCTGATCCTGATGAGTGCCTGGAAGAGCGCTCCCTATGATATGGTCATCTTTGTCGCTGGTCTTGTCGGCGTGAACCGGGAGCTTTACGACGCTGCAAGCGTCGATGGTGCCAGTGCTTGGCGCAAGCTCTGGCATGTCACATTGCCCGGCATCATCCCGTCGATTTCGGTCGTCCTCATGCTGTCCTTCATCCGTGGCTTTCGTGTGTTTGCCGAAGTTTATGCCACCACTGGCGGCGGTCCGGCTGGTTCGACGTCAACCATCATGACGCATATCTACAAAGTCGGTTTCGAAGACCTGAACTATGGCTACGCCTCCGCCGTCTCATTCATGCTGCTGCTCTTCACCGTCGCCTTGACGTTGCTGCACATGAAGGTCAAATCCAAGCTTACATCGTAAGGGGCGTTCGATGAAAACTTCTCATCTGCTCAATTTCGCCCGGTATGGTCTTTACGCCATCCTCATCGTTATCTTCGTCGGTCCCTTCTGGGGCGCTCTCGTCACTGCCTTCAGCGGTGTCAGCCTCAAGCCGGGTCAGTTGACCCTGATCCCCCAGAGCCCGACGCTCGAGAACTTTCGGATTGCGCTTTTCGACATGAAAGTCTGGCGCTACCTGATGAACTCGGTGATCGTGGTCATCGTGGGAACCGGGCTGCAAGTCACGGTGAGTGCCCTGGCAGCCTATGCCTTGGCTCGCAAGAAATTCCGTGGCGCTGCTGTCGTCAGCTTGCTCATTCTGTGCACATTGATGTTGCCGGAAGAGGTGATTGCCATTCCACTTTATCTGGTGATGCAGAAAGAACTGCCGATCATCAATGTATCGATCTACAACACATATTTGGCCATGATCCTGCCAGTCGTGGGCTGGGCGTTTTCGATCTTCATGCTAACAGAGTTCATGCGTGCGATCCCTATGGAACTGGAAGAAGCAGCGCGTATCGATGGTGCGAGCGAGTGGCAAATTTTTTCCAAAGTCATATTACCTCTCGTGCGGCCCGCACTTGGAACCGTGCTGATCTTCGGCTTCATCATGATCTGGGACCAGTATCTGTTGCCTCTAATCGTGGTGAACGACAAGGACCTGATGACGCTGCCGGTCGCGTTGGGCTCGCTTCGCGTGGATGACACGATAACGCCGAACATTCTGGTTGCGGCAACTCTCATCGCTATGGCCCCCAGTATCATCGTTTATCTTCTGCTTCAGCGTCAATTCAATCGCGGCATCATGGCCGGCGCGGTCAAAGGCTAATCGCGCCACTTGCGCAGAAACAATCTTAAGAGGAATGAAATGGGTGCAGTTTCCCTACGGGGCGTTTCCAAGTCGTTTGGTGTCGTTGATGTCATCAAGGACGTATCGATAGACATCGCAGAGGGTGAGTTTTGCGTGCTGATCGGGCCAAGCGGCTCCGGTAAATCGACGTTGTTGCGCATCATCGCTGGCTTGGAAACGGCCAGTGAAGGCGAAATCCACATCGGTGGACGCGATGTTACCGACCTTGAGCCAAAACAGCGCGACATTGCCATGGTGTTCCAGAGTTACGCGCTCTATCCGCAAATGACTGTCCGCGAAAACATGAGCTTCGCCCTGCGCCTTGCGCGACGCCCGAAAGACGAGATCAATCAAAAGATCGATCAGGTGTCGCAAGTGCTCGGACTGGAAAAGCTGCTGGATCGGTTGCCGAAGGAACTTTCGGGTGGTCAGCGTCAGCGCGTGGCCATGGGCCGCGCAATCGTGCGCAACCCTGCCGTCTTTCTCTTCGATGAGCCGCTTTCGAACCTCGACGCCAAGCTGCGCAGCCAGGTTCGCGGTGAAATCCGCGATCTGCACCACCGCTTGAGCACAACATCGGTTTACGTCACGCATGATCAGGTCGAAGCCATGACGATGGGACAGAAGGTTGTCGTCCTGCGTGATGGCCGGGTCGAGCAGGCTGGCACACCCTTGGAACTTTACGATTTGCCCGACAGCATCTTCGTGGCAAGCTTCATTGGCTCGCCAGCCATCAATATGATGAATGCGACGATCGGTGCTGACGGGAAAAGTCTCGCTCTGCGCGACAGCCAGGGCCGGTTGCCGGTGCCGGGAAACTATAGCGCCTTTGGCGGCAGAGACGTTGTGGTCGGCATCCGACCGGAATATCTGGACGTCGTGCCGCAAGATACCGCTGACGCGCTGCCTGCAACCGTCCGTGCGGTGGAAACGACGGGTTCGGATACGACCGTGATATGCGATAGCCCGGTGGGACAAATACTTGTTTCATCCAAAAGCCGTAGTCCGCTGCATATGGGAGAAAACGTGGCATTGCGCGTGGCAGACGGCAAGGCATTGCTGTTCGATAAGCAGACCGAGCGGCGATTGGTGCCTTCGGCATAAGATATAAGCGCAGATTGGGAAAGCATGACAGACCATCACCCGCCCCACTTTACCGCTGAAAGAATTGCCCGGACGGGCTGCACCGTTGGGGAAACGCCGGTCTGGGAACCGGAACATGGGCGTGTAACATGGGTCGATTCTCCCGGTGCTGCGTTGTACCGGGTGACGTATCCCGATGGCGTTGTAGAGCGGTTTGACTTGCCGTTGCACGTTGGGGCTCTGGCTATCCATGCAGACGGCGGCTTCATCGCTTCCACAGAGCGCGGCTTTGCCAGGCTTTCCATCGTTGATGGTGTCGTAGACCTTGAGTTTGGTGCGGGGCCCGATCTCACACCCGGCTGGCGGATGAATGACGGTGCGTGCGACCGGCAGGGGCGGTTCTGGTCCGGCTCCATGGCCCCGGATACCTCAGCCCCCGGAGCGTTTGGTACGCTTTTCAGTATAGAAACCGAAGGGAAAGTTCTGGAAAGGGGCGGGCGTTTCCGCACGCAAAACGGTCTTGCCTGGAGCCCGGATGGCAAGTCGATGTATGTTTCAGATTCCAACCCCATCAATCCCCATGTCATGATGCATGACTATGATCCGGCCACGGGCGACTTTACCAATGAGCGACTGTTTGCGGATAAGGCCACCCTCGGTGGTCGCCCGGATGGTGCAGCGATAGATGTGGATGGTTGCTACTGGATCGCAGCGAGCGACAGCGGCCGCGTTTTGCGTATGACGCCCGATGGTAGAATAGATGCGGAAATTCGCATCGATGTACCAAATCCCACGAATATTTGTTTCATAGGCAGCGATCTGAAAACGGCCTTCATCACCACGCTTCGGGCGGGCGGCACCGGCCCGGGTGGCGACGTCTATGCCGTGGATCTGCCCTATCAGGGGCTGGCCGAGCCGCGCTATCATTCAGGCCGATAACGGCCACGTCACGAATTCCAATTGGAGGAACGCACATGTATCTCGGAACGCAAATTCCCGCACGCCATGACGACGACTACCGGGTGATGAAGCAGCTTGGTGTCAACAACATCTCCGCAACGCCGCCGGGTGACTGGCGGACCTGGGATCGCCCCACACTTGAGGCCTTCCGCGAGAAGATCGAGAGCTTCGGCCTTGTACTCGACATGACACAGCTGCCGATGCCATCGACCCGCGTCGATCGTGATGTGCCCTGCAAGGATATCATGCTGGCTGGCCCCGATCGCGATAGCCAGATCGATGGCATTTGCCGTCTGATCGAGAACTGCGCGGCTGTCGGCATTCCCTCAGTGCGTTACAATTTCAACTATATCGGCATTCCACGCACGCCGATGGAGCCCGGTCGTGGCGGGTACATGGCAGAGGCCTTCCGCCTGGATTTGGCCAACCCCAATGAACCAACCCCGGAAGGGATAGGCTCGATCGATGAGGATACGATCTGGGAGCGGGTGGATTACTTCCTCGAGCGTGTCGTGCCTGTGGCGGAGTCCGTTAACATCCGTCTCGCCTGCCATCCGCATGACCCGGCAACGCCGCCAGGCTTTATGGGCGTAACGCGCGTGCTGGGAACCGTGGAAGGAATGAAGCGCTTCGTCCAAATGCACGAAAGCCCCGTTCATGGTCTCAATTTCTGCATCGGCACACTCGGCGAAATGGTCGAGGATGTCACGGAAGTGCCTGCCATTACCCGGTGGTTCGGAGAGCGCGGCAAGATCATGAACATCCATTTCCGCAACATCGTTGGCAAGCGCTACTCGTTCCGCGAAAGCTTTCTGGAAGACGGCGATATCGACATGCCGGCGGTCATCGATGCACTGCGCGACACCGGTTATCAGTACATGGTCATGCCGGACCACGCCCCGACTCTTGCTGGCGAAAACCAGCAGCAGGTCGCTTTCGCGTTTTGCTACGGCTATATCGCAGCCCTTCTTCAAACTCGTTGCTGAACCGGATGGCCCGCAGATGCGGGCCGCCTTTTGAATATAGCAGAAACCAACAGGTCATCCATGTCAGCCTCCCAAACCATCCGCATTTCACCACAAGCCGATGAAATCACACATAAACTGCAATCTCTATTCGATAGGCAGGCGGATGCATTGCATGTCGTACTGGAGCCCGGCATTCATACATGTGGAGGTTTGAGCCTGCGCTCCGATTTGACAATCGAGATTGCGGACGGTGCGGAGCTACATTTCATTCCAAGCTATGATGCCTATGCCAAAACGACGGTGGCCATCGTTGCGGAGGAAAGCGATCGGGCAATGATGACGGCGGTTGGTGCTGCCAACATCGCGCTTATCGGTGGCGGGCGTATTTTCTGTGCTGGCTCTACGAAATATACGCATGGTGATGACGGCGATATGGGTACCCTGACGGCAGCGCGTTATCGCCCGCGTATTCTCGTTCTGGACGATTGCCGCGACATCCGCATCGAAGGCCTGCGCATTCACGATTCACCCATGTGGACGATGCATTTTGCCGGTTGTGAGAACATCGAGGTGAAAGGCGTGGAAGTCGATAACGACCGCCGCATGCCAAACACCGATGGCATTGTTATCGATGGTTGCCGCAACGTGCACATTTTCGACAGCACATTCCGCACCGCCGATGATGGTATTGTACTGAAGACCACACGCCGTGAAGATGGGTCGCTGACAGGGCCTTGCGAAAACGTAACCGTTCGAAATTGCATCGTTGAAAGCCGTTCCTGCGCGCTCAAGCTCGGAACAGAGAGCTTTTCGCCTTTCCGCAATATTTCTTTCGAAGACGTCCGCATCGAGAAATCCAACCGTGGGCTGGGCATTTTCTCTCGTGATGGCGGCGTGGTCGAGGGCATCCGCTTCGTGCGCATCACCGCCGATTGCCATGAAACACCGGCAGGTTTCTGGGGCTCTGGTGAGGCGATCACGATCACCGTTCTTGATCGCTGGCCGGAAGAGTTTCCAGCTGGTAGCGTCAGCGACGTGTTGATCGAAGACGTCTCGGGCTCCATGGAAGGTGCGATCAACATGGTGGCCGAACACGAGGGAGGTATTTCCAACATCACCTTGCGCCGTATTTCTCTTGAGCAACATGCAGGACCGTTGAAGACCGGGCTTTGCTACGATATCCGCCCAACCATTGAAGACCGTTTCGACCGATTTCCAATCGGTGATAAAAGCGCAGGCCGCGTAAACGCATGGCGTTTCGGCCCAGACGGCAAAATCATCGGCTTGATCGACTACCCCAACGGAATTCCCGGAATTTTCGCAAAGGGTGTCTCCGGTCTTGTAACAGAGGACATCCAGATTACGCGGCCCGAACCGTTGCCTGAAAACTGGAATTCCGAGATCGTGGTGGTTGCCAGCGCCGCTGAGTGATAGAGCAAGGAATTTGCTCGTCGAGCGAGACGAGATGAAGAGCAGGCGGTCTTTTGCCATAGAGGCAAGATCGCCACCCAACGGCGCTTCGCTCGCCGATGGACCTTACGACGGATATGGCAGTTGGTATTTGTCTCTTATCGTTCGGCCTTCATATTCTCTCGGGTATACCTCGCGATCCTGCAAAATCGGTACGACCTGATCCACGAATTCGATAATATCATCGGGCGCGCGTGGTGGTTGAAGGGTGTAGCCGTCTACGGTTCCATCCTGCCAGAGATCGATGATGCCATCGGCGACGTCTTCGGCGGTGCCGAGCAGCAGGCGGTGATGTCCCTCTGATCGGCGCACGACCTCTCGCGCGGTCAATCGTTCATGCGCAAGCAGATCGGACAGGCCAAGGCCCATGCCAACTGCCCATTGTCGGTTCTGGTCCGGTATGAACTGTTCGGCATTGAGCACGGCATCCGGGTCGAAACGATCGGGGTCAAGGCCATTCTCTTTGATGAAGCGTGCCAGAAGCCCGTCTTCGGACCCCGCGCCGCTGAACAGTTCATGCTTTCTCAGTGCTTCTTCGCGGGTCTCTCCCAGAATGACGACGAGGCCCGGCACAATGCGGATGCCGGATGGATCGCGGCCGAAAGCGACGGCGCGATCTCGTACTTTCTTGCCGAAGGACTGTCCGGCCGGGCGTGAGAGGATATTGCAATAGATGATTTCGCCATGGCGCGCGGCAAGGTCGATGCCGCCTTCGGACGCTCCCGCCTGGGCGATGACCGGGTGGCCCTGCGGTCCGCGCGGCACGTTGAGCGGGCCTTTGACGGTGAAGAATTCACCGGCGTGGTCGATGGGTTGGGCAGTCGCTGCATCCCAGAACCGGTCTTCCGGCAGGTCTTGTTCGCGGCGCTCGTCCCAGCTGGACCAGAGCTTTTTGGCGACGTCCAAAAACTCCGTGGCCTTCGCATAACGTTCGCTGCGCGGCGGCAGCGGCGCATTGCCGAAGTTTGCTGCGACGTTCGGATTGAAGGAAGACACGACATTGATAATCAGACGACCGCCCGAGACGATGTCGATGGACTGGGTTCGTCTGGCCAGATTGTAAGGCGAGTTATAGGTGGACGAGATCGTCGCCACGAACCCAATGTCAGGCACTTGAGCGGCAAGTGAAGTGGACAGGATCAGCGGATCAATGGTGTGAAAGGGTCGGCTGAGCGGATCGGTGAGGAGGGCGGGATGGTCCGATAGAAACACGGCGTCGAACCTGCCCTTATGGGCGATTTCCGTCAGGTGGCGATAATAGTCGATATCATTGATGTCGTGCCGGGTACCGGTGCGATATTTCCAGGCGTTGGGAAGATAGCCGGTGGTATTGATACCAACGTTTAGGTTCAGCCGGCGTTGTGGTTTGCTCATGCGTCTGCTTTTTCTTTGTCTGTTTGCACCGCTACTCCGACCCCGCCATTGGCGGGCGGCGAGGCACCGTTGACGGCGAAATCGCCAACGATCCTGTCGTGATAGATGCGTGGATTATGGGAGGTGATGGTGCGTGCGTTGCGCCAGTGGCGATCCAGCCCGTGGCTGCGTTTGGCCGAGGAAGCACCGAGAGCGTCGAAAAGCGTGGTGCAGGCGTCCAGTATCAAACTGCTGACAACCGTCACCGATTGGCTGACTTCGAGTTCGGCGTTGCGGTTGGTGAAAGCAATCTGCTCTTCGTCACGTGAAAGATTGGCATCATATGCGGCTTGCAAGGCCTCCGCGGCTTTCAGCACGATGGCACCTGCGGTGTAGGCCGCACCGCGCACTTCTCCCACGACCTGAAGAATCTGCGGGTCGTCCGAAAAGCGGTCGGCATTGCTGCGCTGGTAGACCCGCTTTCGATCCGCCACCAAGCGCGCCAGATCCGTGGCCGCGGCACGACCTATGCCGGCCAGGGATGCCAGATGGACCAGTTGGAAAAACCCGCCGGAATAGCTGAAACGCAGGGCGTTCGGTTTGATCAAGTCGTCTGAAATCGCCACATCTTTAAAACGTGCCGTGCCGCTTGCCGTCAACGCCTGCCCGAAACCGTCCCAATCATTGACGATTTCGACGCCGGGCGCACGCGTCGGTACGAGTGCACCGATAGGCTCGCCATCTCCATCCACCGCACCAAGCGTGATCCAGTCTGCGTAGAGAGAGCCGGTGGTGTAATATTTCTCGCCATTCAAACGCCAGCCACTTCCGTCCCTTATCAACTGTGTCGAATAGGTCCCAAGCCGTGTCTCACCCAGTTCCGAAAAGCCGCTGCCGATGGTGTCGCCCTCTCCTAGTCGGGCAAGCCAGGTGTCACGCCATGAACTCGGCGGTGCATTGAGCAAATCTTCCGTAAAGCCAAAATGGCTACGATAGGCGTTGGTGAGGTTGGGATCGGCTTCGGCGAGTTCGATGATCAGGCCGAAAAGTTCAGGCAGGGTTAGGCCGAGACCACCGTGTTGTTCCGGTAGGCGCAATTTAGAAAAGCCTGCCGCCTTCAAGGCGTCATAAGCATCGAAACGAAGTTGCCTGTCGAGATCGCGCGCCACTGTGCCCTTGGCAATCTGCGCGAAAATCGGGCGAAAACGGCTCGCGATTGTTTCGTAACGTTTGCTGGGTGGAGAACCCCAGGCGTGCAGCGTGTCAGTCATCGATAAATCCTGTGCGCGGAAGCATCCGAGCAATATCCGTGATGGTAGCAGCCGGGATTCCGGCTGCGAGTTAAAAATCCTTGGCCTGCAGGAAAGAAAAGCTTTGCGCGGCGTGCAAGGAGACACCGTTGCCTCAAGCAGCGACCTGCGCCGCTTGCTCGAAATCATGCAGATGAATGGCGATCTCGAAACCGCGCCGTTTCAGCCAATGTGCGACCACCCGCGCACGCGCGCCTAGAAGGTCATCAACGAGTATGACCCGTGCTCCACGCACGGCGATGGTGCGGTAGGCAACGCCAAGCAATTGGCCACCCTCAGACGAAATCGAGCCTGGAATGTGTGATGCAGCGAATTCTTCAGGCGTGCGAACATCGAGAAAATAAGTGGTTCGCTCCTTGTCCGCCAACCATCGTTCCGTGGTTGAACGGTCAATGAAGACGAGGTCGTCCTCTTTCGAAAAGGTCTCCAGACGAGCCTCGGCAAATCGCTTCGCGTCCGCGCTGGCGGGACGGTAAATCTCGAAGAGGCCTGTTTCTAGGTCAAAGCCATCATCCGTCCAGCCGCGTGTCCCGTCATGCAGATAGCTTACCCGGTTCTCGATCCCCGCATCGATCAATGTCTGTGCACCCAGGATCGCGCGTGGAAGTCCGGCGCAGGACACCACGATCTTTGTTTCGGTGGAGGGAACAAGGTCTGCGAATCTTAGCAGCAGTTCCGCGCCCGGCACGTTGATCGCGCCGGGAACATGCGCCTTCTCATATTCGGGCGTCGTGCGCGTGTCGATAACGACCACATCCTCACCCGCCTCCTTCCACACCTCGAGTTCGCGGGCGAAGACGACGGGCGTGTTCTTTTCTGCGCGGACCTTCTGCACGAAAGGCACGCCTGGAATGTCGAATGTCGGCAGGTTTTCAAGCCCGCCTTTGATCCAGGCGGGGATGCCGCCATCCAGAAAATGGATATTGCTCCATCCCTTCGCTTTCAGCCGCTCAGCAGACTGGCGTGCGACCTCCGTGCCATCGTCTACCAGCACCGTGCGGACGGATCGGCGCGGAACGAAACGGTCAAGTTCGGCATCTAGCCTGTCGGCGGGCAGATTGGTCGCAAACAGTGGCGATGCATAGCCGACATCGTCTACAGGCCGGATATCGATGACGGCAAGTTCCTCACCGTCTCCGAGCCAGTTGATGAGCGTGTTTTTGCTGATGGATTGCTCTGACATATTGATCTCCTTGAATGGTGTTCGGTCAGGAATTTGGATCGAGCCAAAGGTCGCCGAAGCTCCAGTTGAGCCCCTGTGCGCCGGTGACGTAGTTCTTCACTCTCTTGTGGGCGACGATCTGGCTGCCTGCGGCCACGAGGTCCACCGAGGCGACCTCGTCATGGATGAGATGCTGGAACCGGCTCCATATTTCTTTGCGTTTCGCCTCATCCGGCTCGATGGCTGCCGCCTCAAGCAGGGCGTCCGCTTGCGGATTCGAATAGTGAGCGGCGTTGGAAAAGGGCAGGCCGAGTTTGAAGTTCTTGCTCCAATAGGCGCGCTGTATGCCAAGCGAAGGGTCGAAGGTGTTGGAAAGAGATTCCACGACGAGGTCGAAGGCACGGTCGGTGTAGACGGTCTTGAGATAGGTCGGCAGATCGTATTTGCGGATTTCGACCGCGACGCCGATCTTTTCAAGCTGGTTGCGAATGACATCCGCAAACCCCGGTGTCAGATAAGAATTGTAGGTCAGTCGCACCGGGAACCGTTTGCCATCATCCTTGCGAGGATAACCCGCCGCATCCAGAAGCCGTTCGGCCTCCTTGGGATCATAAGGGTGAGGTTTGACTGACGGATCGTACCATCTGGTCAGTGCAGTGCTGACAGGGCTTGGCGAAATCTGACCGTAACCGAATAGGCCCACATTGACGATTTCCTCCAGGTTGATTGCCTTGGCAATGGCCAGGCGGACATCCTTCTTGGCGAAAATTTCGTTATCGTAGTTGAAAAATAGCTGCTGCTGCGGCCCCGCATAGGCATAGGTCGTCGTATCCAGCACAAGGTCGGGATTTTGCTTCAACCTGTCCAGATCGGCCAGCGGAACGGGGTTGTCGCCAATATCGACCTCACCGGTTTCCAGCGCGACCGCGCGCGCGGCAGGATCGGTGATGATGCGCAGCACGATGCGGTCGAGATAGGGTTTGCCTGCATCCCAGTAATCCGGATTGCGTTCGAAAATGAGATGGCTGCCCGGGCTCCACTGCGTCAGTCTGAACGGGCCGGTGCCGATGGCGGTCTTGAGTGTCTGTCCATCGCCGGTTTTCAGCGTTTCGAAAATATGTTTCGGCACGATGGGCGATTCGGAACTCGATTGAGCAGCGATCAGGAAAGGTGCCGGTTTGGACAGCACGATGATGGCCGTCAGCGGGTCTGGCTTCTCGACGGCAGTGACGTTCTGGTAGGTGATGCGACCGCGCGGGTGTGCCTCCTTGAGCCGGAAGATGGAAAAGGCGACGTCATCGGAGGTGAAATCCTTCCCGTCATGCCACTTCACGTTCGGGCGCAATTTGAACGTATAACGAAGATGGTCGTCCGAGACCGACCATTCGGTAGCCAGAAGCGGCTGTGGTGTGAGATCGAAATCGAATGTCAGCAGGCCTTCAACGATTTTCGGGCCGATGGCCTGACCTGTTCCTGAGGAGGTGTTGATGGCGAACAATGCGTTGCCTGGATCGACCCGATAAAGAAGATTGAGGGTTCCGCCCGAAACCGGGCGCCGAGAGGCGTCCGCTCCAAAGACAGATCCCGGCAGGGCCGTGCCTGCGGCGGCCAGAAGCAGTAACTGATTGAATTTGCGACGCTCTATACCCATTGCACTGTCCCCATTTCCTGTGAAAACCTGGTGTCGGATGGATTCAGCATGTCGGCAGACGTGTTTTTTCGTAAGAATAATTTTCTTCCGTGAGGCGCAAGAAATCATGTCTTCAGGAATTTAATTCCAACATGTTTGAGTTGTGCGTGAAAGCTTGCTTTTTGCTCTGGTGGGAGTAGGCACGTATTGCACGAGGCTGCATGAATACGGAACGGTTGAAATCGACTGTGACCGCGTGCTCTGCTCCGGACCGGAAACTTTCTTCCACGAGCGGGTTGTCGATTGGCAATGCGTTCCTCGGCTGTCTATGTTGGGCCGCATATGAATCATATGACCGTGCAGTTGCCGGGTCAGATGGCTGTAAAGCGCTTCAATCTGTTTTCTGATCGCCCAAGAGGTTTTCCATGACGATACATTCTTCTTCCATCACCGAAGGCGACGTTCCACAGCAGCGCCTTTTTGCGCGCTACGGCGTGGAGCAGGATTTTTCGCTGCCTTTCTGGAACAGTACGATTGATGCGCTGCTGAACCACCGCACCGCACGCGCCTATCTCCCAAAACCACTGCCCGAAGGCGCGCTGGAACTTCTGGTGGCCGCGGCCCAATCCGCACCGACCTCGTCCAATCTTCAGGCCTGGAGCGTCGTTGCCGTTCGAGATGAAGATCGCAAGGCGCGGCTCGCGGGCTATACAGGCGGCAATGCGCATATTCTGTCTGCGCCGCTGTTTCTCGTCTGGCTGATCGACCTGAAGCGGCTGAGAACCGTGGCCCAACAGCTTGGCAATGCGGGAGAGGGTCTCGACTATCTGGAAAGTTTCTTGATCGGTGCTATCGATGCGGCCCTCGCTGCGCAGAACGCCGTTGCGGCAATCGACAGCCTCGGTCTCGGCTCATGTTATGTCGGCGGTATTCGTAACAAACCTCATGACGTTTCCCGTGAACTGCAACTGCCGCCGGAAACGGTCGCTGTGTTCGGCCTCACTGTCGGATATCCCGACCCGGACGTCATCACCGACGTAAAACCACGTCTTCCACAATCCTCCGTGCTGTTTCACGAGACATATTCCGGTACGCCGGAGACGGATCTGGGTGCCTATGACGATGTGTTGAAGGCATTTCAAGCCAAACAGAACTTGCCGCAATCCGGCTGGACAGGCCCCATTGCAAAACGCGTCGAGAACGCAGATGCGCTGAAAGGCAGAGCGGAATTGATACAAACCTTGCGGACTCTCGGCTTCCCGATCAAATAGGAGCGACCTGCCCGGTATGCGGAAACTTACCGGGCGGTTGTGCTTGGAAAAGCGATCTCATCATGCGCATGATAAATAGTATAGTATATCTATAGAATAAATAATTATCCTTATAG
>NZ_FMUD01000020.1:0-102193 GCF_900100825.1 Agrobacterium sp. DSM 25558
CGGGACCGCGAGCATTGAAGCGGACCACCCACGGGACCGCGAGCATTGAAGCGGACCACCCAGTCGCGCACGATCTGAACTGTCACACTGCCGAGCCGAGCGGCATCGGCGCGTGAACCGCCGTCATAGATCGATGCGAGCGAAAGAAGCCGCCGCGCCTGATCGGCATCACGCGTCTGACGAGCTAGCCGCCGCAACCTGACCCCGTCGAAATCCGACCGCAATGAAAGCGCTGAACCCATCGCAAACCTCCTGTTTGCTCCACAGATTCAGATTCGTCCGTCGTTGGGAATCCCCAAGAGAGTCAGTCTTACCGACGACTGGTATAACGTGGCTTATGCGGGTAGCAACAACCGTAGTGATGGCATACGACGCCCGCGGCCACCCTTTGGAAAAACGACCTTCAGGGCTCGTTGAAGGCTGAAACATAGAGAATGATCCTGCCTCTGGGATCATTTTTGAAAATCAGGCCGCCTCGCGCCTTTGATCTTCCAGGAACATAGTCCATTACGGTGCTGGCTCTCTCGACGATATCGGAACCATCACGGATCTCGCCGTTGACAGCGACCTGCGATGCGGTTGCGCTTGCAACATTCGAAACTTCGAAAGACACCTGAAACCCGTTGCTGCGCTGTTCAGTGATGACTACGGTTGCGGTGAGGTCAGGTGATGTATCCTGATCTTTAAACGCGTCTTTTGCGATCCAGAAAATCACCACGAGTACGATTACTGCGGATACCAGTCCGGTGACCCACTCGACCCAGTGCGGATGGTTTGCCTCGAGACGTTTGTCGCCGATTGTTTTGGTCATGAAACCCTCAAAGGATAAGTCGAGCGGCAGCCGCTCCGATCGCACCGGGAAAACTCAGGATGACGATCGCCATGAGCACCTGCGTGGAACCCAAGTCGTCAGTGCGGTGGAACGTCCAGAGACAGTAGGCGCTGATGGATCCTGCTATCACGTAGCCAGGTAAGGTAAAGCGCACAAAAGCATGCCAACTTGGCGTACCCTCCGCCAGATCGTGGCTTCCATGAAATGACAGCGCGTAAACGAATCCATGCATGACGATTAGCGACGCTGCGATGATGACAAGGCCGTGCCAAGGCGTCATCTTAAACGAAAGCAAGATCATCTCCTCGGTGGGCGCCACGTTCAGATTTAAAAACAGCGCACCAACCGCCATCAGAAAGAGCTCGCCGCCATAACTTGTCTCGCGATTTTGAACTGGATCATCGTCATCCTCAGTTTCTTCATCGTCAGATTCGCCGCCCAGTTGGCTCCTGCCCAACATGGCGCCAATGCTCGCCGGCACCCCTAGCAGAGCAATCATGCCCACAATCTCATGTGAGGTTTGACCAGTCCGCAACACGCCTATGGAAGAGAGGATCAACGTGCTCGCTACCATACCCAATGCATAGGCGATAACAGCATCTCGGACAGATTGCCCCCAACCCGAAGTCTGCTCAAACCCTATGCGGCGAGACAGGACTATCAACAGAGGCAAATTGATCAAAAGAAGCAGCAACAGTCGGGTGCGATCCATGTAGAAGCCAAGCTCCCACATTTCCATCGTCATAAACATCGGCAGAGCGAACAGAAGAGCGCCCGCAACGCCGCGCGCGATTCCAGCGAGAAATTTGCTTGTATCGAATCCACCACTTGCGCCGACTTTCAAACCCAATCTCGTTCTCCACAGAATGACTCTGGTCATGCGCGAGGACCGGATCGTCGCAATGCCGAACCTTAACAGCATCGAAGAGTGGACGCGACGACAATCACGTCACGCTAATCAAAGACTTTTCAATATCCAACCCTCCTGATAGGTTCTGACTTTGTTCGCGGTCATTTTTGACGCATCCATCGCGGTATATGGAGCTTCGTCTATACCGAATTTAAAGTAGGCGCACATCAAGGATAACGGCATGGCGGTTGCCTATCTGGAAAAACTGAACGAGCAGCAGCGCAAGGCCGTCGAGCATGGCGTTGGGCTGGCTGAGGGCAACACGGCAGGGCCTCTGTTGATCATTGCTGGTGCAGGCTCCGGCAAGACGAACACGCTCGCACACCGGGTGGCACATCTCATCGTCAATGGTGCGGACCCGCGCCGCATTCTCCTGATGACCTTTTCGCGCAGAGCCGCCTCGGAAATGGCCCGCCGCGTCGAGCGCATCTGCCGCAATGTGCTGGGTGCCAATGCCGGTGTCCTGACAGACGCCCTTGTCTGGTCCGGTACATTCCACGGTATCGGTGCGAGACTGCTGCGGATGTATGCCGAGCAGATCGGTCTCAACCTGGACTTCACAATCCACGACCGGGAAGACAGCGCTGATCTGATGAACCTCGTGCGGCACGAACTCGGATTTTCCAAAACAGAAAGCCGCTTTCCGACCAAGGGCACCTGTCTTGCGATCTATTCACGCGCAGTCAACTCGGAGACGCCGCTGAACGAGATCCTGCGCCAGCATTATCCATGGGTCGCCACATGGGAAGAACAATTTAAGGAATTGTTCGGAGCTTATGTCGAGGCCAAGCAGGCGCAGAACGTGCTCGATTACGATGATCTCCTGCTCTACTGGGCGCAGATGGTCAGCGATCCCGATCTCGCCGACGATATCGGCAATCGCTTCGACCATGTCATGGTCGACGAGTATCAAGATACCAACAAACTCCAGTCGTCTGTCCTGATGGCGCTCAAGCCCGGCGGGCGTGGCCTGACCGTCGTCGGCGACGATGCCCAGTCGATCTATTCGTTCCGGGCAGCGACCGTTCGCAACATTCTCGACTTTCCAACATCTTTCAGCCCTGCCGCCGATGTCATCACACTCGATCGCAATTACCGCTCGACCCAGCCCATTCTGGCGGCAGCCAATGGCGTGATCGAATTGGCGCGCGAGCGTTTCACCAAAAACCTGTGGACCGAACGGGAGTCGCTCGAGCGACCCAAACTCGTGACCGTCAAGGACGAGACCGAACAGGCCAATTTCATTGTCGAGCAAGTTCTGTCCAATCGTGAGACTGGCATGACGCTGAAACAACAGGCGGTCTTGTTCCGGACGTCCAGTCACAGCGGTACGCTCGAAGTCGAACTCACCCGTCGCAATATCCCCTTCGTCAAGTTCGGTGGCCTGAAGTTTCTCGACAGCGCCCACGTGAAGGACATGCTGGCCGTGCTGCGCTTCGCCCAGAACCCGCGTGACCGGGTTGCGGGTTTCCGTCTTCTCCAAATGTTGCCGGGCATCGGTCCCAAAAAAGCTGGCACCATTCTCGACACGATCGCCTCCGACCCCGAACCGCTCCTAGCACTCGCGGAAATTCCACCACCACCGAAGACAGGCGAAGACTGGACATCATTCGTTCAATTGTTGGGAGGGCTTCGCAAAACGCAGGATGGCTGGCCGTCGGATATCGCGCAGGCCCGTCTCTGGTACGAACCCCATCTCGACCGCATCCATGAAGACGCCGATACTCGCAAGGCCGATCTCCTGCAGCTCGAGCAGATAGCCAGCGGCTATCCCTCGCGCGAACGTTTCCTGACCGAGCTGACGCTCGACCCGCCGGATGCCACCAGCGATCAGGCGGGCGTACCATTGCTCGACGAAGACTATCTGATCCTGTCGACCATCCACTCGGCCAAGGGACAGGAATGGCGTTCCGTCTTCATGCTCAACGTTGTCGATGGCTGCATACCGTCGGACCTGGGGACAGGAACGACGCAGGAGATCGAGGAGGAACGGCGTCTGCTCTATGTCGGCATGACGCGGGCCAAGGACAGCCTGTCGCTGATCACGCCGCAACGATTTTTCACACATGGTCAGAACTCGCAGGGCGACCGGCACGTTTATGCATCTCGGTCCAGGTTCATCCCCGCGACATTGCTGCAATATTTCGAACCGATGGCTTGGCCGAAGGTCTCGGCCGCAGCATCTGAACGCAGTGCCCAGCAGATCCGCATCGATGTCGGGGCACGCATGCGCGGCATGTGGAAATAGGAGCGACCGATGTGCAATCTCTATAACGTGACCACGACACGTGACGCAGTCCTGCAGTTCACTAAGGCATTCCGTGATCTGGCAGGGTGGAACGAGGCGAGCTTCGACGTCTATCCTGGCTATCAAGCTCCGGTTGTCCGCGCCGCTGCGGACGGAGTTTAAAAAGCGCTTGCAAGCGCGACGAAATTCCCAACTTGTGAATTGATAAACTTCCCAATCAACTCCCTTGATCGCTCGGCCACTCCGAGCAGCTTCCTGGTCGACGGTTGAATGCTTCCAGTCAAGTTTTTTCTGAGCGTGAAGCGTCAAGCAAAAGAATTGGTATGATCATTGCGCATTATCGAAATTCATCATACATATTTGCAAGGCCTACACTTGGCTGATTTCGATTTATGGTGACCGACGTGCCCGAAAAGCAAAAACGTAGCAAATCATCCGGGTCTCTTGTCACCAAAGTCAGTGTGAGCCTGCGACAGGCTATTGCGTCTGGCCAATATGGGCCCGGCGACCGCTTGCCCAGCGAGATCAAGATGACGGAAACTCATGGCGTTAGCCGCACCGTCGTTCGGGAGGCGGTGACGGCTTTGCGTTGTGATGGATTGGTGGAAGTTCGTCAGGGTGCGGGCATTTTCGTTCTTAGAAAAGAAACAGATCGCTCTTCGGTAAAGATCGACAAGGCGAGATTGTCGTCGGATCTCGAAGTACTGGAAATTCGTACTCCACTTGAAATCGAGGCTGCAGGGCTTGCCGCACTTCGCAGGTCGCCGTCCCAGGAAGAGGTGATCTTCGATTGCCATGCCAAGGTGCTGGACTGTATTGAGAACAATCAGTCAATCCGCGAGGCGGATCTGGCACTTCATTTTGCGATTGCGGCAGCGACCAACAATCCTCTGTTCACGCAATTTCTGGAACTGCATGGGCAGGCGGCCATTCCGCAATCTCGCTTCGTTCCCAAGCAGCAGGAGGTTGACCAGACCACCTATCGACAGCTGATCCACAGAGAGCATGAAGCGATTATCGTTGCGATTTCAGACCGCAACGATCAGGCGGCAAAGCTTGCCATGCAGGAACATCTGCGCGGCAGTCAACTCCGCTACCGCGAGATGATGCGCGATCTGCGCGGCATCGCTGCGAACTAAAACACATCCGTACCCCAGACCTCTAATTGCGTGAGCGCCGGAAAAGGCGATGGATCGTTTGCTTTTTTCAGGTCATGCAGCCGTACCCATTCCACAGTGCGCGGCGGCATGGCGAAGGCTTGAGCAGCGCCGGATTTGACCAACGGGATTGTCAGCACGTAGCCATCTGAAAACGTCATGCTAGCCTCGTCCCACCAGGAATCGTGGGGAAAATCTGCCCTCAGATACAGCGTGACCTGATCAATGAGCACGTGTCGCCCGAATGCCAGAGTAAGCGTTGCCGCCGGGTCTTGATTGATGCCCCAGCTGGTATAGGGCCAGAAGCCGTGATCCGTATTGGCCTTCTCACCATCTATGGCGTTGCGGGCTGCAAAGACGGCCTCGCCGCGCGTTTCCACATTGGCTTTCGCATGGGGAAATAGCGTCGTATTGTCGTGGTGATCGAAGGGATTGAACGCCAGGTTTCGGCGCGTCAAAGCCTCATCCGGGTGGGCGCGACAGGCGGAGATGCGGTGGAGATTTCCCAGAAATGCCTGCGGCGGATAAGTCTTGCGCGTTAGGCCGAAGGGAACAGGCAGCGAGAAATCCGTGCCAGCCATAAAGACGCGCGCGGGCGGCACGCCGGCATCAAGGCAGAGCTCGATATGGCCAGGCTCTGCCGCTTCGACCACAATCCTGTCGCCTTCAGCGTATTCATCGCGATAGACCAGAAAGACCTCGTCGTCGGACCTGGCTTGCGACAGCACCTTGCCTGATACGTTGATAACTTTGAGTGTGAGCTTCATTGGCATTCTCCCTTAGCGGATGACGAGGCGAAGGCGCTTGCCCTTGAGCGGAATGAGTGTTCGGTGGATGGTGTCAGGCCATGATTGGCGCAAGCGCGGATCATCGATCTCAATCAATTCGATGGTGGGGACCTCCGCACCTTCGATATAGATGGAACCGAGGTCACCCAGAACCAGCGTGTTGCCAGCAATGCGAGGTTTTTCGACCGTCATTAGAGACAAAACGGCATCGCGCTCGCCATCATAGTCATCAATGATCTCAACATGCTGACCACGGATGAGCCTAATGGTCCTGGTGTAGCTTCGCACAGCGGCCTCGGGCGGATAGGCACCTCCGAGCTCCAGCGAGATTTCGGCATGCGTTTCAGTGAAATCGACGCAGAAATCGCGGGCTGCAAAGCCCTCGCCATCCTTCTGCATCATACCACCGAAGCTCGGCAAAGTGTGGAACGCCGACTGCATCGTCCAGATGCCGTACCGCTGCGGCGAGAAGGTTTTGGCCGTATAGGTTTCCACGCCGACATCGATGAGGAAGGGGCGTCCTTGCTTGTAGAGCGTGATGCTGCCGACATCGTTGTGGTTATGGCTTTCGCCATTGTTGCCGCCCTTGACGGCGAGATCGAAGATATCGTCGCGGGCGATGGCGAGTTCTATGCCGGGGTAAAACATATCGACTTTGGCGGGTGGCGTAAAACGAGCCTCGGTTAGTTCCTTTTCTGCCAGAACCGTTTGCACACGATACCATAGGTTCCATTCATCCTGCATCAGATGCTTGGACGAGCGCTTCCAGCGATCTACGGCGAAAGCCTGAAGCGACGGCGATGCAATGGTTTTGCCGACGAGATACTCACGAAGGCCGCTGGTTTCAAACCGCGCCGGGGCGTCTGCAAAATTGAAGAACTGGTTATCGGCCACATGCATGTGCCGGATGAATTCGGCCATGTTGCGGAGCTTGTTTTCGCGCAAAAGCGCGCCTGTCACGCCGGGCGCCGCTTCTTCCAGAACTGCCAGTCCTGTGAACTGGCACAGCGTCGCATGGCCATAGTAAAGAGCGCCCTCTTCGCATGCTCCATCATCCGCATAGTCTTTTTGGAAAGCGTCGAGACTTTTCAGGGCCTGTTCGACAACGGCACGACGGGTGGACTGATCGGTCGGGCGCAGGAATGTCGACAGAAGGACGTTCTGCGTGATCCACGCCGTCCAGTTGTTCATCCGCTCATCGCCATTGCCCATCCACCAGAAGTGGCGCGAAAGGTAGGGCTTTATGATGCGATGGTCGATCTCGCTGGAAATCCGTGCCACAAGGATGGCGTCCAGTTGGGAGGCGAGCAGGTCCGAGACGAGTGCCAGGTTGGCGGCCGTCTCGGCTGCGAAGAGATCGATAATCGGTTTTTGTGGGTCCGGTAGCGGAGTACGCGGACCGCCACGGACATGGGAATTATGCGCTGGCAGCTGCCAGCCGCTTTCCTCGCAGATGAGCCACAGGCCGTCGATGATCTCGGCTAAGAAACGCCCCTCGCCCTCCATACATTCACCCAGAACCAGCGCGTTCAGCTTCAGGCGGCGCGCGAAATAGAGCGCTTCGAAGCGCGAGCGGTTGCCGTTTTTTGTGTATTCCAGATAATCGCTGGCAAAAATGGTGGACCACGGTTCATCAAGCGCGCGTGTGGCGACATCGATCAGCTCCGCGCGACTGGCCTGCGACGCGGAGCGACGAATGCGCTCGACCGTGACATCGGCTGCAAAATCACCCAGCCTATCTGGCAGGAGCGGTATCAGTTCTGCAAACACGCCCTTAACCTCCCGCGCGTTCGATCTTCGATACGAAGCCTCCTATCATACGTCTTTTCAAATCTCCAGATAATTTGTCTGACTTTAGGTGAAGTTGTTTGACCAATACAGATTTTGTGTTATCAAAACGGCTGGAGGCATCGGGTGAAAATCTGATTGCAGGAGATGTTGCAGCCGGTCTGCGCCGATCATGACGACGGCCGGCCGACAATGGGAGGAATGCCGTGGCCATTGTGACCGCGTCCGACACACAGGCGGCCCCATACCGCAAGAAGAAGGTGCGGATCGTTTCCAAGAGACGACGCCGGATCGAAAATGCGCTGATCGCCTATTCCTTCATTGCCCCGAATTTTCTCGGCTTTGCCATCTTCACGCTCGGCCCCATTCTCTTCGCATTCGCGTTGGCCTTCATGCATTGGGATGGCTCCAATGCCATGAGCTTTGCGGGGCTGGATAATTTCTGGCGGCTATTCGAAGACAAGGCGTTCATCTCGGCCTTCTGGAATACGATCGTCTACACCGTCGTTTCCGTGCCTGCCACGCTAGCCTGCGCGCTGGGACTGGCCGTCCTTCTCAATCAGAAAATACTCGGGCGGGATTTCTTTCGCACGGCGATGTTCTTTCCCTATGTCGCGTCGCTTGTGGCCGTGGCTGTCGTCTGGAACATGATTTTCAACCCCGAAATGGGGCCGGTCAACATGCTGCTCTATACGCTGGGCATGGACCCGGCGGATATGCCCGGCTGGGCGGCGGACCGGCATTGGGCCATGGTCACCGTCATTCTCTTCGGCATCTGGAAGAGCATGGGTTACTACATGGTGATCTATCTCGCCGGACTTCAGGGCATCAACTCCGAGCTTTACGAGGCGGCGGGGCTGGATGGCGCCAATGCCTGGCAGAAGTTCATCCACGTCACACTGCCGCAACTGGCACCGACGACGTTTTTCGTCACCGTCATGCTGACGATCCAGTCGTTCAAGGTTTTCGATCAGGTCTATATGATCACGCAGGGCGGACCTGGCACATCCACGCTCGTTCTCGTCTACCACATCTACAACGAAGCCTTCATTTCCTGGGATCTTGGCTATTCCAGCATGATTGCGCTCGTTCTGTTCTTCCTCGTACTGGCCGTTACCGTCGTCCAGTTCAAACGGCAACGAGAGGACTGAGGCGATGCGCATCATGGGCCGGAAAGTCACCGTGGGAACGATTGCCGTCTATGCCACGGTCATCGCGATCACTATCGTCATGCTGCTGCCATTCGCATGGATGCTGTCGGCATCGCTCAAGCTTAGCCGCGATGTGTTCGCGTTCCCCATCGAATGGATACCGGCACAGCCACGCTGGGAAAACTACACGGAAATCTGGACCAAGATTCCGCTGGCTCTGTTCATCTACAATACATCTAAGCTGACAATCATCGTCACCATCATGCAATTGCTGACGTCCAGCTTCGCGGCGTACGCCTTTGCCAAGTTGAACTTTCCCTATAAGAACACGCTGTTTCTGGGCTATATCGCCACCATCGCCATGCCGTGGCAGGTCTATATGGTGCCGCAGTTTCTGTTAATGCGCGAATTCGGCCTCAACAACACGCATCTGGCGCTGATCCTGCTGCAGGCCTTTACCGCGTTTGGCGTGTTTCTAATGCGCCAGTTCTACATGTCGATACCCAACGAGTTGTGCGAGGCTGCGCGTATCGACGGCATGAACGAATACCAGATCTGGGCGAAGATCATGCTGCCGCTCTCCAAGCCCGCTCTGTCGACGCTGACGATCTTCACCTTCGTCACGACATGGAACGACTTTCTCGGGCCGATGATCTATCTGACGAAAACCGAGCTGAAGACCATCCAGATTGGGCTCCGCATGTTTATTTCGCAATATTCGGCGGAATATGGGTTGATCATGGCCGCCTCCGTGGTGGCGCTGATCCCGGTTCTGATCGTTTTCCTGGCACTGCAACGCTTCTTCGTCGAAGGCGTCGCTTCCTCCGGGATCAAGGGTTGATATCATGCTGAATTTTACCAACACCCAACCAAATCCGATCACCTCTGCCGAAGTCGATGCGGCGATGGCCACAGCCGTTGAACAGGTGCGACGCAATCTGCTGGAATTTACCTACAAGGCGCAGAACCATTCCAGCGTCGGCAATTTTTATCCAGCCGTTGCCAACGACCAGTGGACCGCCGGTTTCTGGCCAGGGCAGATATGGCTGGCCTTCGAGCACACGGGCGACAAGGTTTTTCAGCATGCGGCGCAGATACAGGTGCAAAGCTTTCTGCACCGGATTGAAAACCGCATCGAGACCGACCATCACGATATGGGCTTTCTCTATTCGCCCTCCTGCATCGCTGCGTGGAAATTGGTCGAGGATGAGGATGGCAAACGCGCAGCCCTGATGGCTGCCGACCAATTGATGGAGCGGTTTCAGCCCATCGGACAGTTCATTCAGGCATGGGGCCGCAAAGGCAACCCGAATGAATATCGCTATATCATCGACTGCCTGTTGAACCTGCCGCTGCTCTATTGGGCGGCCGAACAGACGGGGCGCGAGGACTACCGCGATGTTGCGCTGGCCCACGCCCGCACGACGCTCGCCCATTCCGTACGAGCGGACGATTCCACCTACCACACCTTCTACATGGACCCGGAAACCGGCGCGCCGGTTCGCGGCGTGACGAAGCAGGGTTATAGCGATGAGAGCTATTGGGCACGCGGCCAAGCCTGGGGCATTGCAGGAATGGCGTTTTCCTATCGCTACGAGCGCCTACCCGCCTATCGCGATGCGTTCGAGCGGCTACTGGCCTTTTATCTGAAGCGCCTGCCGTCCGATCTCGTGCCCTATTGGGACCTCGTCTTCACGGAGAAAGACAACGAGCCACGCGACAGTTCGGCAGCGGCCATCGTTGCCTGCGGCTTGTTGGAAATGGCCGATCTGGAAGAGCCTGAGAAAGCCGAGCAGTATCGCGACCTAGCCCGGCGCATGGTGAACAGTCTTGTCGATAGCTATTCGGTCAAGGACCCCAAGATTTCCAACGGGCAGCTTCTGCACGGCACCTATTCGAAGAAAACGCCGCACAACACCTGCCGCGGCGAAGGCGTCGATGAGTGTGTGTCGTGGGGCGATTATTATTATCTGGAAGCCCTGACGCGATTGTCGCGCAACTGGGCCTCCTACTGGTGAGCGCGTGAGGACGATATGGCAAGCATTTCGCTGAAAAAACTCAACAAGACCTTCGGTGCGCTCAAGGTTGTCCACGATATCGATCTGGAGATTGCCGACAAGGAATTCATCATTCTGGTCGGCCCTTCCGGCTGCGGCAAATCCACGACGCTACGGATGATTGCCGGGCTGGAGGAAATCTCCGGCGGCGAGCTTCGTATCGGCGAGGACGTGATGAATGACGTGCCCTCCAAGGACCGCGACATCGCCATGGTGTTCCAAAACTATGCGCTTTATCCGCATATGACGGTGTATAAAAATATGGCATTCGGGCTGCAACTCAGAAAAGCGCCACGCGAGTTCATCGATGAAAAGGTGAAGGAAGCCGCCAATATTCTCGACATCACCCATCTTTTGAACCGCAAGCCGAAAGCGCTTTCCGGCGGGCAGCGGCAGCGCGTCGCCTTGGGCCGCGCCATGGTCCGCAACCCGGAGGTCTTTCTTCTCGACGAGCCGCTGTCCAACCTCGACGCCAAGCTGCGCGGCACGATGCGTGCTGAAATCAGCAAGCTGCACAAGCGGCTGGATGCGACCTTCATCTATGTGACGCATGATCAGATCGAAGCCATGACGATGGCCGATCGCATCGTGGTGATGAAGGACGGACACATTCAGCAGGTGGATACGCCACAGCAGCTTTACGACCGGCCTATCAATATGTTCGTTGCCGGCTTTATCGGCGCGCCGCAGATGAACATGCTGCCGGTGACGTTGAAGCGCAACGGTGAGCGTTTCACCGCCGTCTTCGATGGGAAGCCGATGCCTTTGCCCTCTAGTATAGATGCCGAGAGGCTGCGCCCTTACGAAAACAAGGACGTTATCCTTGGCATTCGTCCGGAGAATTTTCACGAGTTTGCACCTGCCGATATAGACGCAGCCAATACCGTACCATTCAATGCCACGTTGGAACTGGCCGAGCCGATGGGATCGGAGGTTCACTTAAACCTCGTCGCAAGCGGCAAGGCGCTGATCGCGCGCGTCTCGCCGCGCTTCAAGGGCAGACTGGGCGACGATATCACCCTCATTGCCGATCTGACCGGCGCGCAGGTGTTCGACCCGGAAACGGAACGTTCCATTCTCTACTGAACCGCTGGGAGGCGCATGATGCAATGGCTTGAGGGACTATGGACAAGGGAGGGAGCCGGGATCGACAAGGATGCCCCGCGTCCCACCGGCCTTGCCCTGTTCTTCGATATTCTGAAACGGGAATGGTGGGAGCTGGTGAAGCTCAATCTTCTGTTTCTGATCATCAGCCTGCCGTTGGTCACGATCCCTGCGGCGACGTTCGCCATGGCGCGAGTGTCCCGCTCCATCGTATCGGATGAAAACACTTATCTGCTGCGCGATTTTGTTGAGGCTTTTCAGCACTACGCTTGGCGCGGCACGGTGCTGATGCTGGCCATTGCAGCCATGATGGCCGCGAGCACCTATGCCGTGACAACCTATGCAATAGCGGTGCCGGATGCGCTGATCTACAGCCTACCATTGGCGATCAGCGTCGTCGTGACGCTGTTTATCAGCCTCGTATCCGCCTACGCCATCGTGCTGACGGTGACACGTGATGTGTCGCTTGTCAGTTTGTTTCGGCAAGCGGCATTGCTGGCGCTGGTAAAACCGCTGCCGATGCTGGCAGCACTGGCTTTCGTCGCCGCTCTCTGGCTGGCCCATATCCTGTTCTATCCGGTGTCGGTGTTCATGCCCGCCACCATCAATTTTTCGCTTGGCATCTTCGCCATCTGCTTTGCAGCACGGCATATCGAGACCTTTGACCTCAAAGGGACGCGCTACCGATAAGATCAACAAACCACACACAGTCCGGGAGGAAACCGACTATGAATTTTAACACGACACGACGTGCATTCGCTTTGGCCACCGCAGGCATTGGTCTTGCCATAGGTATGGGAGGGGCAGCGTTTGCGCAAAGCGATGCGCCGGTAACCCTGAAATGGGCGCTGTGGGATCTTGACAAAGGTGCCTATTTCAAACCGCTGATGGATGCCTACAAAGCCAAGCACCCCAATGTGAGTTTCGAGCCTGTCGATCTGGGTTCGCAGGACTACACGCAGATGATTTCGACGCAACTGACCGGCGGCTCGAAAGACATCGACATCGTCACCATCAAGGATGTGCCGGGTTACGCCAACCTCGTGCGTGCGGGCAACATCACCGATCTCAGCAGCTACATGAAGGATCAGAAGATCGACCCCGCCAGCTATGGCGGGCTGATCGAGGAACTGACGGTAGACGGCAAGATCTACGCCTTGCCATTCCGTTCCGATTTCTGGATCGTCTATTATAACAAGGACGTCTTCGACAAGGCGGGCGTCCCCTACCCCACCAACGACATGACGTGGGCGCAGTTCGATGAGATTGCCACCAAGCTCAAGGGCGGCATGGGCCAGAACCGCACCTACGGCGCGCTGTTGCACACATGGCGCTCTACCGTGCAGCTTCCCGGCATTCAGGATGGCAAGCAGACGCTGGTCGATGGCAAATACGAATTTCTGAAGCCCTGGTACGAGCGGGCGCTCGCACTGCAAAAGAGCGGTGCGATCCCCTCCTATGCATCGCTGAAAACATCCAACACCCATTATTCCGCGCTGTTCTTCAATGGCACCATCGGCATGTTGCCGATGGGAACGTGGTTCATGGGCACGCAGATCGCCAAGGTAAAGTCAGGCGAATCCAAGAGCGCCAATTGGGGTATCGTCAAGTTCCCGCATCCCGATGGCGTTGAGGCTGGCACGACGGCAGCGCAGATTTCCGGCCTGTCGGTCAATTCCAACTCCGCGCATAAGGAAGCGGCGCTTGATTTTATCAAGTTCGTGACCGGCCCAGAAGGGGCAGCCATCGTCGCCTCGACCGGGACCTTCCCGGCGCTGAGATCGGACACGGTTGCACAGACCATTGCCGCTCTTCCCGGCTTTCCGCAGGACCAGAACAGCAAGGATGCGCTGAAAGCCGGTAAGGCCTATCTGGAAATGGCCGTCAATCCGAATGCTGCTCGCATCGAGGTCGTGCTGAACCGCGTCCATGATGCGCTGATGACAGACAACATCTCCATCGATGACGGCATCAAGGACATGGACGACGGTGTCAAAGCCATCAAGTAAGCATCAGGCGGTCGCAGGTCTCTTGCGACCGCCGTTTTTATGATCTGTTTTTGGAAGACATGCCGTGCATCACGATAGCGCCAAGGCCAACCCGCTTTTCAACAATCCGCTGCTTACGAGAGACGACCTTGCTAAAGCGGTAATGGATTTGTTCAACCCGCTTCTTCCGTATTTTTCCGAGGGCGGGGCGCGAGTCCGGCTAAGCGCCACGGGTGCGATCTTCGATTATCCGGCAGCGGAACTGGAGGGATTTGCAAGACCGCTTTGGGGCATCGTTCCACTGGCAGCGGGCGGATATGACTTCCCGCATTGGGACCTGTACCGGCGCGGTCTGGCGAATGGTACCAATCCTGATCATGCCGAATATTGGGGCGATGTTGCCGACCGCAACCAGCGGCTTGTAGAACTGGCGGCCATCGGTTTTGCACTGGCCATGGTGCCTCAGCACATCTGGGAGCCATTGGACGAGGCCGACAAAGAGATTGTCGCCGCCTACCTGCTGGCAGCGCGGGAACGGGAATTCGTAGATAATAACTGGAAGTTTTTTCGTGTTCTGATCGATCTTGGTCTAGAACGGGTGGGCGTGGCCTTCGACACATCCAAAACGCATGCCTATCTCGATGAGCTCGAGGCTTTCGACATTGGCGATGGCTGGTATCGCGATGGACCGGTGCGGCGGGTCGATCATTACGTGCCCTTCGCCATGCATTTCTACGGGCTGATCTATACGGTGCTGGCCAAGGGCGATGATGCGCGCAAAGCCCGGGTGCTTCTACGCTCCAAACGCTTCGCCAGCGATATCCGCCATTGGTTCGGCCCGGATGGCGCTTCGCTCGCCTTTGGCCGCAGCCAGGCCTATCGTTTCGCAGCGGGTGGCTTCTGGGGCGGGCTTGCCTTTGCCGATCTTGAGGCGCTGCCATGGTCTCAGGTCAAAGGCTACTATATGCGCCACATCCGTTGGTGGGCCAGGCTGCCGATCTGTGATCGCGACGGCGTTTTATCAATCGGTTACGGCTACCCCAACCTGTTGATGAGCGAGAGCTATAATTCCCCCTGCTCGCCCTATTGGGCGCTGAAGTTCTTTCTGCCACTGGCACTATCCGCCGACCATCCATTCTGGACAGCACAAGAAGAAGAGCCTGAAACATTTGACGAACCGATACCCTTGCCACAACCGGGCATGGTCGCGTTCCACACGCCCGGCAACGTCGTCATCCTCTCCTCCGGCCAGCAGCACGACAAGATGCGCGGCGCGCAGGAGAAATATTCGAAATTCGTCTATTCAACCCGTTATGCCTTCAACATCGAAGCAGACGACAGGCATTTTGCGGCGGCCAGTTTCGACGGAATGCTGGGACTTTCGGACGATGGTGTGCACTTTCGCACGCGTGAGACGATGGAAGAGGCGTTGATTGCAAGGGACTTCCTGTTCTCGCGGTGGAGGCCATGGGCGGATGTCGACATCGAGACGTGGCTCGTGCCACAAAACCCTTGGCACATCAGGTTGCACCGCATCCGCACCCCGCGTCCGTTGCACACATCCGAAGGTGGATTTGCCATAGAACGAGCCGATTTCAACCGGGACCGAACAGAAGAGGGAGAAGGCCGTGCCGTCTGCTACGGACAGAGCGACACAAGCGCCATTCTCGATCTATCGACTGGCATCCGGCGGACAGGGCTCTGCCATCAGGCAATCGCCAACACCAATCTCATTCACCCCAGAACCCTTGTTCCGCAATTACGAGGCACCATCCCGACAGGCGAGACGCTTCTTGTAACAGCCTGTGTGGCGCAACCCGCCACCAAAGCAGCGGAATCGGCATTGGCCACATTGCCCCTTGCTCCTGATGTATCAGAGTTGGAAGAGATGTTCAGGCGCGATGGACGGCGGGTTCCAGCCTTCGCCCTCAACGAAAATCGCGAAGGTTGATGCAGATGACGGACGAACCGCCGGTGATTTCCCAAAGGTCTGATCGGCTGGATATCGTGACCTGGGAACGGACACAGGAGGATATCGACACTCCCGACCATCAGGCACGTTTGCAAGGCTTGAAACACTCCGCCAATGCTCATTTCGGGTCTGGAGTTTACATCGCCGCCAAAGCCGAGGTGCATACCGACAGACTGACGATGGGCGCGCAGTCGTGGATTGCCGGTCATGCCATCGTGCGCGGTGACATTGAACTGGGCGAAAACGTATCGATTAATCCCTACGTCTGCATTTCGGGAAAGGTCACGATCGGCAATGGTGTGCGTATCGCCTCACATGTCAGCATTGTCGGTTTCAACCATGGTTTCGATGATATCGAGACCCCCATCTACCGCCAACCGCTGACCTCGATTGGCATAGAGATCAGCGATGACGTCTGGATCGGTGCCAATGCGGTTGTGTTGGACGGCGTGAAAATAGGACGCGGCGCGATTATTGCCGCTGGTGCCGTGGTGGCGAAGAACATTCCTGCTATGGCCATTGCAGGTGGTGTCCCCGCCCGCGTTTTGAGATATCGTGGAGAAAAGGCAGCGCAGGCTTCCAAACCGCCAGAAACCGATCGCCTGCTACGTGAAATCGGCGAGAAAATCGCAGGTGATTGGCAGGCTGTCATTCGCTTCTATGAAAAAGACGGAATCTATCGTTCAGCCGATGCATCCGGGAATGACGTCGAAAGTGTCAGGCATATGTGCGATGCCATCGAGATCGCCGCCGCTTTCGGGCAACAAGAGACCGCTTTTGATGCCGAAAAAACCGTGGCCCACCTTCAGGCTATGCAGGAAACCGAAACGGGGCTGTTTTTCTCCGCCAACCAACGCCACTCTCTGCCGCCGGAACAGGACCCGGATGTCCTCTACAATATTTTGGCTGTCGGATATGCGCTCGAATGTCTCGGTGCTGCCCCGACAAAACCTATTGCTTTCGTTGAGGATATGAGTGCTGACGATCTCATTCATCTTCTCGAAACCCTGCCTTGGGGAAGCCGGGCATGGCACTGTGGTGCCACCCTAGACGCCCTCGCCACAGCGCATTATTTCAACAGGCGCTACTTTAGCTCCGGCAACAACCTCGCCGGTCTTTTCGGTTGGCTGGCAATGAATGCCAACAAAACCACTGGCCTATGGGGCGATCCGACCGCCGCACAGGGTCTGCTGCAACCGGTCAACGGCTTTTACCGGCTAACCCGCGGCTCCTACGCTCAGTTCGGCTTGCCCGTTCCCTATCCGCAGACGACAGTCGATTCAGTTATCGCCAATTATCACGCCTATGGCACGTTTCAGGGAAAGGACTACAATGCCTGCAACCTGCTCGATACGATCCATCCACTTCTTTTGTGTCTGAAGCAGAACGATCACAGGCAAGACGAGGCAAAAGACATTGCCCGCGAAACGATAAGACGAACCAGTAAAACCTGGCAAAAATGCAGGGGATTTGCCTTTGCGGAGGGTCATCCTGCCGGATTACAAGGCACGGAAATGTGGATGTCTGTTCTTTGGCTTTCTGCGAAGCTACTGGGTAATGAACACTTGTTGCCGTTTCAACCAAGGGGTATTCATCGCTTCGAACCAGCGACCATCGTCGGCGAGTTTCGTGATGGCAAACGGCATCTTCCAAAGCGAATTTAAGTTACATGAATTGACCCCAGTTATTATGCGCCGCACCGTTAGGAATTCTTGCCTGACCTGCGCAATTTAGAATTCTGCGACCTTGCCCCAGACAGAGGTATTCAGCCGTCCAGGTTGGTATGGAACCGGGTCGACAATGGGTGTTGCCCCGGTCACGATATCGGCGACCAGATGCCCTGCCCCCGGTCCGATGCCGAAACCGTGGCCGCTGAACCCGGCCGCCAAAATGAGGCCGGGAACGGTTTCGACCTCGCCAATCGCCGGTACGCCATCCGGTGTGCTATCGATGAAACCGGCCCAGCTGTTGGCAATCGTTGTCTTTCGCAATTCCGGCAGCAAATCCTGGGCGCGACGAAAGGTTTCGTTTATTTGCACTTGGTCGGTTTTAGGGTCGAGAATACGGTTCTTTTCCATCGGAGTGATTGCATCCAGATGCCATTTCGTCAGCGTCTCATGGCCCGCCTTCCAGCCTTCCAGCCCACCGAGGGCCAAGCTTTTGCGGCGCTTGAGAAACATCGGCACGAACTCACGGGAAAAGCGAAGCTGCTGGGGCGTGGGATCAACCCGTGCCCTGCCGCTGATCGCCAGTGTATAACCGCCATCGCCACGGCTGGTGATGGAAACATCCGCCGTGTGCAAAGCATCAGGCAGACCTTGCGCACCCGGCGTGACCGATAAAATAGAAGAGCGGATAGCGGCTTGCGGAAAGCGGACGCCAAGCTGGTGGCAGAATGACGATGCCCATGCCCCGCCAGCCAGAACCACGGTTTTCGTACCGATCGTTCCGTGTTCGGTCACGACACCGGAAACCTTGCCTGCTTGCAACTCCAGACCGCGTGCGGCACACATCTGATGGACGGTTCCGCCCAGTTGGATGAGCGCGCTCGCCACTACGGGTGCGGCCCTTGATGGGTCGGCTATGCCGTCTGTCGGTGAAAATACGCCGCCTTTCCAATCCCGGTTGGTGGCGCGGCCTCGTTCTTTTGCTTCATTCGCACTCAGCATATGGGTGGTTACACCGACGGTGCGGGCAAAATCACGCCAACGCGCCCAGCCCTCGAGCTCAGCCTCATTGTTGCTCAGATAGAGCAACCCGCAGCGCCGAAAGCCGGTCTGTTCGCCCGTTTCCTGGCCGAAACGCTCCCAAAGCGCCAAGCTGTGCGTCGACATTGGCAACTCTCGGGCATCCCGGTTCTGCTGGCGGCACCAGCCCCAATTGCGGCTGCTTTGTTCGGCACCGATCAATCCCTTTTCGACCAGCGCCACCTTCAAGCCGCGCTGTGCCAAATAATAGGCGGAAAACACGCCCGCCACCCCGCCGCCAATGACGACAACATCAGCTTCTTTAGGCAATTGTGATGTGGTCTCGATGCGGTATAGCGGTGCGGGCATTGCGTTCTCCTGAAGACGCAACAATACTACTCCAAACGCCTCTTCGCACCTGCTGCAAGACGCCAGCTGAACAGAATTTTATTCTGTAGCGTCTTGCTCCGCCACATCTATCTGCCAAATTTGCCGTTGCACCTGCGGAAACACTGGCATTCCGGTAGTTTTACTTGCGCTGTCAATTGTGCCGCATATTATGCTGCGTGACGAGAACGCAGCAGGATTTTTGGCGCTATGAAGCTTGACCGGATCGATGTAAAAATTCTCTACGAACTTCAAAAGAACGGCCGCATTACCAACGTCGAACTGGCGGAACTGGTGAACCTGTCGCCGAGCCCGTGCCTGATGCGCGTCAAGAAATTGCAGTCGGAAGGGTTCATCACCAGCTACTCGGCGCAGATCAATATCGGTAAGCTCGGCCAGACGTTGACGGTCTTTACCGAAGTGACCTTGAAGAACCACCGGCAAATCGATTTCGCACGCTTTCTCGCCGCCGTCGAAAAGCTGGATTCCGTCATCGAGTGTCACCTGGTGTCCGGCGGTTACGACTATCTTCTGAAATTCGTCACCGGCAGCATTGGCGAATATCAGACGATCATGGAGCGCCTGATCGACATGGATATCGGCATCGACAAATATTTCAGCTTCGTCGTGCTGAAATCGCCCATCGTCAAACCGCATATGCCGCTGACGAGCCTGTTCCCAATGTAACCAAGCAAGTGTTTAGCGCTGCGCGAAGGCCCGAACCAATTCTGGGTCTCGCTCCAAACCGTCCAGCCAACCGGTATCGAGTTTGGGCACGGACGAAAATAGAAGCTTGGAATAGGGGTGCGCGTTAGCATTGCCGATAGCCGATGGAGGCATCTGCTCGACCTTTTCGCCCGCATACATGACCGCAATCTCATCGCAAATCGCTTGCACCACCGACAAGTCATGGCTGATGAAGATGTAGGAGAGCTTTAACTCGCGCTGCAGCTCCTTCAACAGATCAATGATGGCAGCAGCCACGACTGTGTCGAGCGCCGATGTAATCTCGTCGCAGAGAATGATTTTTGGATTAGCAGCGAGTGCGCGGGCCAGATTGATGCGCTGCTTTTGTCCGCCGGATAATTCACCAGGACGCCGGAACTTCATGGCACGAGGCAGATGCACCATGTCGAGTAACTGGTCCACACGCGCCTCGCGTCCGCTTCGGTCCATGCCATAGTAAAAGGCAAGCGGACGTTCCAGAATATCTGAAATCGACTTTGACGGGTTGAGAGCGGTATCGGCAAACTGGAAAACAATCTGCAATTTGCGCAGCTCTTCGCGCTGACGATCTCGTGCATTTGGCGCCAGTTCGCGACCGTCAAAAATGACATGGCCCGACACTGGTGGCAGGATGCCGGCAATGGCGCGGGCCAGCGTGGATTTTCCGCAGCCGGATTCGCCGATAATGCCGAGATTGCGGCCTTCTTCCAGCGAGATGTCGACCGATTTCAGGGCCACTGCCAATGGCATTCCGTTTGGCTGGATAGGACCATAACCCGCAACGATGCCCTGGGCTTCCAGCAACGGTTTTTTACTGACCACAGCGTCTGAATTTGCAGTGCTTGCATGGACGCGGGGTTTGAAGGCCGCCAGCAGCTCTTGCGTATAGGGGTGTTTCGGGTGATTGAGGATCTGATCGGTCGTGCCGATTTCCTGGACTTCCCCACCTTTCAACACAACGATGCGATCAGCAATCTGTGCAACGACGGCCAGATCATGCGAGACGTAGACGCCGGCCAGATTACCGGCCTTCATAACCGATTTGAAGGCGCGCAGCACCTCGATCTGGGTGGTTACGTCAAGGGCCGTCGTTGGCTCATCGAAAATCACAAGACGCGGATTACCGATCAACGCCATGGCAGCCGAAAGTCGCTGCAATTGTCCACCGGAGACCTGGTGCGGATAACGCTCGCCGATCGTATCGGCATTGGGCAGAGCCAGCGCACGAAACAGCTCGACTGCTTTCGTTTTGGCCTCTGCATCGCTCATCAGCCCGTGAATGCGAACGACCTCGATGACCTGATCCATGATGCGCTGTGCGGGATTGAAAGCGGCAGCAGCGCTTTGCGGGACGTAGGCAACATCTGTACCGCGCAGCTTCGACAAGGATTTTTGTGATGCTACAGCCATATCCGTTGCGCCAACCCGAACGGAGCCACCGACGATTTTGCAGCCCGGACGCGTGTGCCCCATCATCGTCAGCGCAATCGTGGTCTTACCGGAGCCGCTCTCACCAATCAGAGCGACGATTTCGCCATTGGCAATATCGAAACTAACGCCGCGAATGATCTCCACGATGCGGCCGGTATCGGTTTTGGCCTCGACCTTCAGGTCACGAACTTCAACGAGATTGGCCATCACGCACTCCGGTCACGAATTTTCTGCGGCAGGTTGTCGATCAGCATGTTGACGCTGATGGTAAGGGTGGCGATCGCGACTGACGGGAACATCACCGCCGGTGCACCAAAGGACAGGCCGCCGATATTTTCTCGCACCAGTGCGCCCCAGTCTGCGTTGGGTGGCTGAACACCGAGGCCTAGAAAGGATAGGCCGGAGAGGAGAAGGACGATGAAGACGAAGCGCAGCCCGAAATCCGCCAGCACCGGGCCCAATATGTTCGGCAGGATTTCGGCACGGATGATGTAGAAGACCCCTTCACCACGTGCCCGCGCCACGGTCACGAAATCCATGGTGTTGATATTGACCGCAAGCGCTCGGGCAAATCGGTAGGACCCCGGCATATAAATGATGGCCATCGTCATGATCAAAATCGGGATGGACGGTCCCAGCGCTGCGACAATGACCAGACCGAACAGCTTGCTGGGAATGGAAATCAAGGCATCGAGGAAGCGCGACAGGCACTGATCAAACCAGCCACCCGCCACCGCGGCACACATGCCAAGCGTTACGCCGGAAAAGCAGGCAATGGCGACCGATGCGAGCGAGATGCCGACCGTATACCGCGCGCCCATGAGGATCCGCGAGAAGATGTCGCGTCCCAGATAATCCGTACCCATGATGAACTTTTCGGACATGGGGCCGAAATAGTCGAAGTCGACGATATCACCGACCGGATAGGGAATGAGCAGGGGCGCGAAGATGGCAATCAACGCCCATAGGAGAATGACCGTCAGTGCAGCAATGCCGATGGCATTGAAGCGATAACCGAAGCTGCGGGGAGAAAGCGCGATACGGGCCATGATCAGCGAAGCCTCGGATTTGCGACGATGGCGATGATATCGGCGATGGTAATCAGGACGAGATAGCCGAGGCAGAAAATCATCGAGCATGTCTGGATGAGTGGCAAGTCGCGGGTCGAAACGGCATCCACCATCAATTTGGCGATGCCGGGATAGTTGAAGATGGTCTCAACGATGATGACACCGCCGAGCAAGTAGGACACAGACAGGGCCACCGCGTTGACGATTGGGCCGAGCGCATTGGGAAGTGCATGCCGCAGCACCATGCGGGAACGCGACGCGCCCTTTAACAGTGCCATTTCCACATAGGGTGTATCGAGCGTTTCGATCACGGCAGCACGTGTCATGCGGATCATCTGGGCTGATATGACGAAGCTCAGGGTGATGACGGGCATGGCGAAAACCCGCAGCAGCTCTCCGAACGAGTGGACCTCATTGGCAAAAGCAAGCGCTGGCAGCCATTTCAGGTACACTGCGAAAATCAGAACGGCAGAGGTCGCGACCATGAATTCAGGCACCGAAATTACGGCAATCGTCATTGTTGTGACAACGCGGTCGTAGACCGAGCCACGCATGATGGCAGCAGTGATACCGAGTGTCAGTGCGATTGGGATGGAAAAAAGCGCCGTGACGGCAGCCAGCTTCATTGTATTGGCGAGACGCCCGCCAATGAGATCGGCAATGGCCATGTTGTTCGCATAGGATTTGCCGAGATCGCCCATGGCGAGCCCACCCAGCCAGCGCAGGAATCGTAGAATAGCCGGATCATCCAGATGCATCGCCGTGCGAAGGCCCGCAACCGCCTCCGGTGTGGCGGATTGCCCGAGCAATATCTGCGCGACATCTCCGGGCAGCATTTCGGTGGCGAAAAACACGGTGAAGGAGACGATCAGCAGGGTGATGATCGCGATAAACAGCCGGTTCACCACAAGTGCAAAAACATGTTTGTTCATGCGGCCTCTCTTTCGGAAACGATCTCAGCTCCCATTATCTGCATTGTCCGGCCAAAGGCTTTGGATAGCAATGCGTGGGACAGACGGGACATTTGCCCGCCGCATGTTGCGACGGGCAAAGTTCCGGGATCAGGCTTCAAGCCATACATGTTCCGCGAAGGCGTAACCCATCATGCCGCCAAGCGGGCTGGGTTTGAGGCCTTTCAACTTTGAGGAAATGCCGTCGACGTTGGAGATATAAACCGGGACAATCGTGCCAGCTTCTTCCGCGATCATCACTTGCATCTCGTTGTAGATGGTCTTGCGCTTTTCAATGTCGAGCAGGCCACGCGCCTCTACCAACATTTTGTCGAACTTCTCGGACTTGTACTGGCTTTCGTTCCAGGGCGCGTTGGACGCGTAGAGGAGCGAGAAGAGAATATCAGGCGTCGGGCGTGGATTTATGTTGCCGAAATGAACCGGTGCCTTCAGCCAGTAATTCGACCAGTAGCCGTCAGACGGCACGCGCTGAACATCGAACTTCATGCCAAGCTGCGCACCTGCGGCCTGCACCACCATCGCCATGTCGATCGATGATGCTGCGGCTTCTGAAGCGACGATCGGGATCGACTGGCCGATGAGGCCGGCCTTTTCGAAATGGAACTTCGCCTTATCGGGATCAAAGGCTTTCGGCTTCAGATCCTTGTTGTGATACATATTTGCGGGCGAAACTGGCTGGTCGTTGCCGATTTCGGCAAGACCACGCAGCACGGACTTCTGAATCTGCTCGCGATTGACGAGGTATTTCATGCCCTGCACAAAATCGGCCTTGTTGCCCGGTGCCAGGTCGAGGCGCATGTTGAGGTTGGTGTAGTTGCCGGAGGTCGTCTTGGAGATGACGACGTTCGATTGACCTTCCATCAAGCGGATGGCGCGTGGGTTGACGGCGGCGGCAAGTTGAATATCACCTGCAAGAAGCGCGTTGACGCGAGCCGTGTCGTCTGAAATGGCGAAGAACTCGAAGGAGTCGAGATAAGGCCCCTCAGACTTCCAGTAGTTCTTGTTCTTCGTGGCAACAGAGCGGACACCCGGTTCGAAAATTTCGCACACGAAAGCGCCGGTGCCGTTTGCCTTGGCAAAGTCCGTTGTGCCATCGGCAATGATCATGAAGTGGTGCAGCGCCAGAATGGTCGGCAAGTCGGCATTCGGGTTTTCGAGCGTGATCTCAACCGTCAGGTCGTCAACGGCTTTAAAGCCGGTCATCTGCTTAGCGATGGAGTTAACCTTGGAGCCCACGGCGGGGTCCAGATGGCGCTTAAGCGAATATACAACGTCCGCAGACGTCAGCGATTTGCCGTTATGGAACGTAACGCCCTTGCGCAGCTTCACCGTCCAGACCTTGGCGTCCTTGCTATCGATGCTTTCGGCCAGCTCCATCTGCGTCATGCCTGCCTCATCGATAGTCGACAGACGATTATAGAAGGCGCAGCAGCGAACATAATCGGTGGAAAGCGATGCCTTGGCCGGGTCAAGCGTATCGGCGGTGGAGGATGACCAACCGGCCGCTTTCAGGGAGCCGCCGGACACAGGTGTGGCGGCCAGCGCCTGACCGGCGCGTCCGAGAATGGCAGAGCCGGCGGACATGGCAATGCCACCTGCCATCAGCATCTTAAGAAGGTCGCGACGGCTTGCACCGCGGCGAATGGCATTTTCGACCATTGCATCGTCGGCGGATGTCCAGTTCATCATGGAATTATCGGTCATGTTCATTCCCCTTTTTGTTGAGTTCATGCGGGTCGAACGGCTTATGACGCCGCTTTTACCCATTGAGGGCAGTTCAGGCGTCACTTTTCTCTTCGGCGGCATCAGCAAGTGCGGCCATGGAGGTGAAGTGGAAATCCGGCTTCGTGAAGTTTTCAGGCTCGATCGTTCCGCCATAGCCCTTTTGCGCATGGCGTCGTTCGATCCAGCAGTTGGTCATGCCCAGCTTTCGGGAAATCCCGATGTCGTGGTACTGGCTCTGGGCCACGTGCAGAATATCGTCTTTGCTGTTGCCTTCAGACTGAACAAATTCGAAAACATAGTCGAAAAAGGCAGGGTCGGGCTTTTCGGTGCCGGTGTCGTCAGCGGTGAAGCCCTGATAGAACGGATTTCCAAGCTCTTCGGAAAAGCATTCGAAAGCCCAACGCTGTGCGTTCGTCATCGCGATCAATTTGTAGCGTTTGGCAAGCTGAGCCAGTGCCTGCGCGCTATCGGGAAATGCCTTCCAGCTTTTTGCGGAATCCCGAAGCCGATCACCGAGAGCACGTTCAGAGGGCAGTCCGAGGTCCGGCGCGATGACCAGGTAGACACGAACGAGATCATCCGGAAACAGACCGACATCAGGCAGATAACGAGCCTTGCGGTAGAGCGTCAGCGCAGCCTCGCTATCGATCGTGACGCCGTGCTCTTCGCCGATCTGCTTCAGGCACGTTGTAAGCCCGCTCTCAAAATCGATCAGCGTTCCAACCACATCGAAGCTCAGATATTTGAAGTCTGCTAAACTCTTCGGCATGTTGTGCTCCTGTTAAAAGCGGATCGCGGATGTGTTGGATGGGCTTTGCAGAATTCTATGCTGTCAGTTTTTATCCGATATCGCTGTATCCCGTCTTCTTTCGCTTATAATCGCAACAATCACTCGCGGTATCAGCTGAAAGACCGAACCCCTGCGGCACAATATTCCGAATATGCCGTCAAAGCGGTATTTCCAGCGCAGCCCTTCACGCCATGACTGAACGCACGTCCGGGTCTTCCAACGTCTGATCCAGCGTCATCCGGGTGCGCTCGATGATAGCGTCGATCTCACTTTCCGTGCAGCAGAGCGGTGGCGCGTAGCCCAGAACGCCATTGCCGAAGGCGCGGATGACGAGGCCATTGTCCCAGGCGCGGTCGAAAATACGGCGGGATGGGTCAGCAGCGGCGGGCAACGGGGTTTTCTTCTGTTTGTCCGTCACCAGCTCGATAGCCGCCAGCATTCCGCGACCGCGTACATCCCCGACAAGCGGGTGGTCTGCAAGGCTCTCAAGCCCGGCCATCAATCGCGCACCCGCCTTGACGCCGTTGTCCAGAAGTCCGTTTTCATACAGTCTCAGCACTTCCAGACCCACAGCGGCGCTGACCGGATGGGCTGAATAGGTGTAACCGTGTCCTATAGCGGCGCTGCCTGCACCATCTGCAATGACATTGTACACCCTGTCGGACATGAACACAGCACCCATCGGCACGTAACCGGAGGTCAGGCCTTTCGCCGTGGTCATGAAATCCGGAACGACATCATCTTCCGAACACGCAAAGAGCGGACCGGTGCGACCAAAGCCGGTAATGACTTCGTCAGCCACCAGCAGCACATCGTATTCTTTGCAAACCGCATGCATCGCCTTCAACCAGCCATCCGGCGGCACAAGAACGCCACCCGAGCCTTGGATCGGTTCGACATAAAAAGCTGCGACGCGCTCCGCGCCAATTTCTTCGATCTTTGTCCGCAACGCCGAGACGGAGGAAGCAATAATGGCTTGCGGGTCGGTACCAACCGGGTTGCGATAGGCATAATGCGACGGAATTTTGTGCTGCCAGTCGAACGGCAGACCGAAGCCTGCATGAAATATCGGAAGTGCCGTGAGGCCAGCACCGACCGTGCTCGAACCGTGATAGCCCTGCTCGAGTGAAATGAACTGGTCTTTCTGCGGCGTGCCGAGAGAATGGTAATAATAACGGATGAGACGCACCGTACTATCTACGGCATCGGAGCCGCCAAGCGTGAAATAGATATGGTTGAGATCGCCTGGCGCGCGATCTGCCAGTTCCGATGCTAGACGGATCGCAGGTTCCGAACCGAGGCTGAAATAGCCCGTCGCGTATGGCAACTCGCGCATCTGCTTGGCAGCGGCTTCAACGATGCTTTCGTGGCCGTAGCCCGCATTGACGCACCACAGGCCAGCGAACCCATCGATCATTTGATGGCCGGTCATGTCGGTGACGGTGGCACCCTTTGCAGACTTCAAAACCCGGACGCCGAGTTTTTCATGGCCTCTATAGGATGCGACCGGATGAACCAGGTGCGCGCGGTCGAGTTCGATAAGGGAATTGCTGAGCATAACGATCTCCAGGATCAACCAAGGGCCTGACTGGCCAATGCAAATGTTTGAACGGTAGTGTTTGAGGAGGGTTTCACATCGCGGACCATGGCGATGCCGCCGCCGACATGGGACAAGCCAAGCTCCGTCAGCCACGATGCGAGGCCGCTTTGCTCACTCGTATCGACGCGCAGGAATTGCCCCTCACGCCCGGCCATAAGAAACGACAGCAAGTTTTTCGCATCCGCAGCATTTTCTGCGACGATCGGACCTACAACTTCCCCGCGTCCGAAGTGGCGGATTGCGGCAAAGCCGGCAACTCGGCCATCGCGATGAATGACGGCAAGGCGGCCATTGCTGGCGAGATACGTGATGAGATCGCGCCGATCCATGCCACAGGCCGCAAGGTCAAGGCGCGGACATTCTGCCGCGTCTTTCGCATCTGCCCACGCCACCCCTTCGCTAGGCTGTATGGCGGAAACAGGACCCTGATGCTGAACGATGCGATGCGTTTCCCGGAAACCGAGCTTTTGATAAAGCGGCAGCCCGTCTTGCGTGGCGACCAGCCGGCATTCGCGGCCGCTGGCGGCATTCAACGCAAAATCCATCAGACGCTTGCCGATGCCAAGCCCACGCATGGCTTCATCGACAATGACCATATTAATGGTCGCAGCATCATCCCCATAAAGCGTGGTCATCGCTGTTCCGAGAACACGACCCTTGTGAACAGCGGCTACACCTTTGCTGATCGCAAGAGCCATGGCCCAGTCTTCGATCCGGTGCGGCCATTGCGCCTGCTGTGAGAGCGCCAGTGCTCCCTCAAGATGGTTGGCTGTTAATTCAACGAGATCGATCTGGCTCGCCAGCATGGCGTTTCCCTCGCGGCAGTTTGCTTTTCTTATTCATAGCCGCTCACACAAAGTAGATCGTCCTGACCTGGATAGAGGTTTAATCAGTTTGCGCTGTCTGGAATGGCAAGTGCCGCATCTTATGCTGCGGACCGAGAGTCGGAGGTCCCCGAGTAGGCATATCGCTGTGCTTAGCGGAACTCTCTGCCAAAGCTGCCTGTCTATACGCAACAATCTGCTTCGCTGCATGGTGATTGCGGTGCGTGCAGCCGAGTTCCCGCGACTATGATGTTCTCCATGAGCAGCGTAGCCGTATGGCCAATCCACAAGGACAAACGACATGACCCAGTTTCGCCCGAAATACATCACCTTCGATTGCTACGGCACGCTGACGAATTTCCAGATGGCCGAAGCAGCACAGACGCTCTACGGCGAGCAGTTGGATGCTGAAAAGATGGCGCAGTTCATCAAGAACTTCGCCGCCTATCGGCTGGATGAAATTATGGGTGACTGGAAGCCTTATAATGAAGTTGTCCATAATGCCGTAGAGCGCGCCTGCCGCAGGAATAACGTGACCTTCAAGGACGAAGACGGCCGTTTTGTTTATGAGCAGGTGCCAAGCTGGGGTCCGCATTCGGATGTGCCTGCCGGGCTTGCAAAGGTCGCCAAGGAAATTCCACTGGTCATACTATCGAACGCCATGGATGAACAGATCATGCACAATGTGGAGAAGCTGGGCGCACCCTTCCATAAGGTCTACACCGCGCAGCAGGCCAATGCCTACAAGCCGCGTTTCCAGGCGTTCGAATATATGTTCGACATGCTGGGCTGCAATCCGGAAGACATTCTCCACGTCTCCTCATCGTTCCGCTACGATCTGATGTCGGCGCATGATCTCGGCATCAAGAACAAGGTCTGGGTTAACAGAGGCCATGAACCGGCCAATCCATATTACGGCTACACCGAAATCAAGGATATCTCGGGCTTGCCGGGCGTCGTTGGGCTTTAACGCATTTCATAGAGGGGAATGAGGACGATGCAGTTCAAATCCTACTGGCACGATACGGCCCCCGTCTTCACCTCAGCGGCACCGGGACAGGTCGAAGGCACCTTCGATGTCGCTGTCATCGGCGGTGGTTTTACCGGACTTTCGGCGGCGCGAAGTCTAGCGAAGGGCGGCGCGAAAGTGGTGGTGCTGGAAGCCCAACATGTCGGCTTCGGCGGCTCTGGCCGCAATGGCGGGCATCTGAACAACGGCATCGCCCACAGCTTCATCTCGGCGAAGGGACATTTGGGGATAGAGCGTGCCAGCGCGCTCTATCGCGCCTACGACGCGTCAGTGGATACCATCGAGGCAATCGTCGCTGAAGAAGGTCTCGATTGCAACTTCAGACGAGCTGGCAAGCTGAAACTGGCCTCCAAGCCCGGCCATTTCGACGCGATTGCCAAAAACTTCGAGGTCGTCAACCGAGAGATAGACCCTGACACGGCGCTTCTTTCCAAGGGCGATCTGAAAAATGAGATCGGTTCGGATAATTTCCATGGTGCGATGCTCTCGAAGAAAAGTGGCATGATGCATATGGGCCGTTTCGTCCATGGCATTGCGGAAGCCTGCGTGCGCCACGGCGTGACGATTTTTGAAAAAGCACCGGTGACGGATCGCAGTGAACAGGGCGGTGTCCACCGGCTAACCACACCGCGCGGCACTATCGAGGCGCGCAATGTCATTGTTGCCACCAACGCCTATACGGCGGGGCCATTCGATTATTTCAAGCGCCGCATTATCCCCGTCGGCAGCTTCATCGTGGCAACGAGACAACTGAGCGATAACGAGGTCGCCTCTGTCATGCCCGGCAACCGCACTTGCGTGACCTCCATGAATATCGGCAACTATTTCCGGCTATCACCAGATAACCGTTTGATCTTCGGTGGGCGGGCACGATTTTCTGCGACGTCCGATGCGCGTTCAGATGCGAAAAGCGGTGAAATCCTCAAGAGTGGACTGGCCGACATCTTCCCGCAATTGCGCAGCGTCGATATCGATTACTGCTGGGGCGGTCTGGTCGGCATGACCAGTGACCGGTTTCCGCGGGCAGGCGAAGTCGAAGGCCTGAATTTCGCCATGGGCTATTCCGGCCACGGCGCGCAGATGTCGATCCATATGGGAACGCTTCTTGCAGACAAACTGCTTGGCAAACCGGACCGCAACCCGCTGAAGGGACTGGATTGGAACGCGGTGCCTGGCTATTCCGGCAAACCGTGGTTCCTGCCTGTCGTCGGCTTCTATTATAAGATGCTCGACAAGTTCCAGTAACGGTGAGAGGCCCGCTTTTGCGGGCCTCTTCGTTTCAGTTCAGGCCGCCAATATGGAAGGCCTTGGTTTCCAGATATTCCTCGATCCCGCACTCCGCGCCCTCACGGCCTAGGCCGGATTGCTTGACGCCGCCGAAAGGCGCGACTTCCATGGATACCGAACCCGTGTTCAGCCCCACCATCCCGAATTCCAGTGCTTCCGCCACGCGCCATGAACGCTTCAGGCTTTCCGTGTAGAAATAGGCAGCAAGGCCAAACGGCGTACCGTTGGCGATGGCGAGCGCCTCTTCTTCTGTCTCGAAGCGGAACAGCGGTGCGACGGGCCCGAAGGTTTCTTCTCCCGCCAGCAGCATGTCGGTCGTGGCACCGCCCAGCACGATTGGTGCTGTGAACTGGTCACCGTCAGGCAATTTCGGTGGCGTCGACAGGATTTCCGCACCTTTGGAAAGTGCGTCTTCGATATGCCGGTTGATCTTGTCGATGGCGGCAGCGTTGATCATCGGGCCGATATCGATATTCGCCTCCGTACCCGGGCCAACCTTCATGGCGGATACCCGCGCCGATATCTTGGCCGCGAAGGCATCATATACACCAGCCTGCACCAGAATGCGGTTGGAGCAGACGCAAGTCTGCCCGCCATTGCGGAATTTGGACGCGATGGCACCGTCGACGGCGAGATCCAGATCAGCATCGTCAAACACGATGAAGGGCGCGTTGCCGCCAAGCTCAAGGCTCAGGCGCTTGATGCTGTCAGCCGCGCCGCGCATTAGAAGCGAGCCGATGCGGGTGGAGCCGGTGAAGGATATCTTACGGACCGTTTCGTTCGACAGCAGCTCGTTGCCGATCTCAGTCGGCATGCCGGTAACGATGTTGATGACGCCTGACGGAATTCCCGCCCGTTCTGCCAGAACTCCCAGTGCTAGCGCGGAATAGGGCGTGAATTCGGACGGCTTGATGACAACAGTGCATCCGGCGGCAAGCGCTGGCGCGACCTTGCGGGTGATCATGGCGTTGGGAAAATTCCACGGCGTGATGATGCCACAAACACCAACCGCTTCCTTAAGAATGACGATGCGGCGGTCTGTGGTGGGGGAAGGAATGGTGTGGCCGTTGATACGCCGGGCCTCCTCGGCAAACCATTTGACGAAGGACGCGCCATAGCGGATTTCACCCTTGCCTTCGGTCAGAGGTTTCCCCTGTTCCATCGTCAAGAGGAGCCCGAGATCGTCCTCGTGCTCGATCATCAGCGCGTACCATTTTTCCAGAAGCGCTGCGCGCTCCGCATGGGTCTTGGCTTTCCATGGCGCAAAGGCTTTTGCGGCAGCATCGATGGCTGCACGGGTTTCATCGCCGCCCATGTCCGGTACGCTACCCAGCGCTTTTTGCGTGGCGGGGTCTATCACCTCAACCGTTTTGCCGCATGCCGCATCCAGCCATTGACCTCCAATGAGGCCCTGCTGCCGAAACAGATCCTGATCTTTAAGAAAACTCATTCCGTTCTCCTCCGTTTTAAACCAGCGCTGCCAGCACGGCGGCTGTAATGGTGTCCGTCTTATCCTTGCCGGGTACCGTACCGATGCCCTTGGCCGTTGCGGCTTCGATTGCCGAGATAATATCGGCGGCGGCTTGGCTCTCTCCGAGATGATCGAGCATCATCGCGCCAGACCAGATGGCCGCGATGGGATTGGCAATGCCGAGATGCGCAATGTCGGGAGCCGAGCCATGCACTGGCTCGAACATCGAGGGTGCCGAACGATCCGGGTTGATATTTGCCGATGCCGCAAAGCCAAGCCCGCCCTGAATGGCCGCACCGAGATCGGTCAGAATATCGCCGAACAGGTTGGAAGCGACGACAACATCCAGCGTTTCCGGTGCCATCACCATGCGCGCCGCCATGGCGTCGATGTGATAATTCGTCACCTCCACGTCGGGATATTCGGCGGCAATTTTCGCGGTCATCTCGTCCCAGAATACCATAGAATATTTCTGGGCATTGGACTTGGTGACAGACGCCAGTTTTTTACGACGGGAGCGTGCCTGCTCGAAACCGAAACGCAGAATGCGCTCCACGCCCGCGCGGGTAAAGATAGAGGTTTCGACAGCAACTTCGTCCGGTGTGCCGACATGGACGCGACCACCAGCGCCGGAATATTCCCCTTCGGTGTTTTCACGGATGCAAAGGATGTCGAAGCCTTCTTTCCTCAGGGGACCCTCGACACCCGGCAGCAGACGGTGGGGGCGGATATTGGCATATTGCACGAAGGCTTTACGGATCGGCAGCAGCAGGCCGTGCAGAGAAACGGAATCCGGCACCTCGGATGGCCAACCCACGGCACCCAATAGTATGGCATCGAAACCACGCAGGGTTTCTATTCCATCCGCTGGCATCATCGCGCCCGTTTCCTTAAAGAAGGCACAGGACCACGGAAATGTCGTCTCGCTAAGAGTGAAGCTGCCCTGCTTTTTCGCCGCTGCCTGCAACACGGCCCAGGTGGCGTCGATGACGGCGGTGCCGATGCCGTCTCCGGGAATGAGTGCGATGGAATGATTTTTCATATGCAATATCCGCTTTAGAGATCGATGAGAACGCTTTTGGACTTCCGGTTCGCCACATAGGCCTCTCGTCCCAAATCCTTGCCGATACCGGAGCTTTTGTACCCGCCGGTCGGCAGAATATGATCGCGAGAGCGGCCATAACGATTGACCCAGATCGTGCCAGCCTGCAACCGTCTCGTCACGCGAATGGCCCGCGACAGATCGCGCGTGAAGACGCCTGCTGCTAGGCCGTAAGTGGGATGATCGGCCAAGGCCAGAGCCTCTTCCTCATCCTCAAATGTCTGTAGCGTCAACACTGGCCCAAAGATTTCCTCGGTCACGGCAGGGGAATCCTGCCTGACGTTGCCAAGCAGCGTTGGAGCGTAAAAGTAACCGTCGCGATCCATGATCTGCCCGCCAGTCAGGCACTCTGCGCCTGCACCGATGGCCGCACGCACGATGGCGTCGATGCGTTCAATCTGCTTTTGCGAAATGATCGGGCTGTATTGGGTTTTCTCATCCCATGTCGGACCGGTCTCGACGCGACGCATGATGGTGGTAATCGCAGCAATCAGCTCCTCTGCAATCTCCTTGGCAACGATCAGGCGTGAGCCTGCCACGCAGGCTTGTCCGGCATTGGAGATAATGCTCTGAGCAATTGCTTTAGCCGTCCGGTCGATATCGGCATCCGCAAAGACCACCTGCGGACTTTTACCGCCGAGCTCCAGCGTCATCGGTTTGATACCGGTGCGCGCGACATTCTGCATAATGGCGGCACCGGCAGCGGTTGAGCCGGTGAAGCTGACTTTCGAAATATCCGTGTGGCCGGTGATAGCATTGCCCGTAACCATGCCGTCGCCCAGCACGACATTGATGAGACCGGCAGGAATACCGGCCTCAACCGAAAGCTCGGCAATGCGCAATGTCGAAAACGGCGTCATTTCGGAAGGCTTCAGCACCACGGCATTGCCTGCGGCAAGCGCCGGGCCCAGTTTCCACCCTGCCATAGACAGGGGAAAATTCCATGGGGTGATGGCACCGACGACACCGTAAGGCTCGGTCATGATCATGCCGAGGCTCGCATCGGACGTCGGCACCAGATCGCTGCCTTCCTTGTCTGCAAACTCAGCGAAGAAACGGATTTGTTCGGCGGTAACCGCGATATCTCCCGCGACCAGATGCCCGACGGGTCGGGTGGATGACACGGCCTCCAGCTTCGCCAAATACTCGGCATCTTGCTCGATCAGATCAGCCCAGCGGTGCATCGCGCGGGTGCGGTCGCGCGGTCGCACGCCACCCCAGTTGCTGCTTTTGAGCGCCGTTTTGGCCGTCTGAACTGCTCGATCCACCAGATCGGCGCTGGCCACAGGGCAGTCGCCAAATGCAACGCCGTCCGAGGGGCGTCGCATAGCAATGCCCTCGCCTGCATCCACCTTTTCACCACCGATGAAATGATAATGCGGCAGCGAAATCGTGTCTGGATCGAAACTGAGCGTCATCGCCATGTCGTCCCCTATGCCGGGTCGGTTACTGTCACATAAATCTTGCGAACGGTCTCGATGGTGCGCCAGACGCCAACGAAGCCTGGCTTCATCATGAAGCTGTCTCCGGCACGGTAGGTAACAGTGTCGCCATCTTTTTCCTCGAGCTCGATGACGCCGGAAATAATGTGGCAGAATTCGTAGGTCGTGCCTTTGATGGAATGGGTTTCCCCGGGTGTTGCTTCCCAAATACGGGTATGAACGGTGCCATCACGGCAATCGTCCAGCGCCCATGTCTTGAAGGAGGGATTGCCGGAAATAAGCCGTTCAGGTGTAGGCAAAGCTTCTTTCGGCGTGGTCTGCGGGTTGGTGTCGATACGGGTGATGAGTGACATGAAATGTCCTTTCTGTGCAGTTCAGTAGCCACGGCTGCGGTCAATGAGGCCGATTGGGTCGAGGCCGTTTGTGTGGCGGCGGATATTGTCGATCACGGCCATCGCTGCCGTTTCCGGCTGCGTGACGGACGCGATGTGCGGGGTGATGATGACGCCGGGATGCTGCCAGAGCGGATGGTCTGATGGCAGCGGTTCCGGGTCGGTCACATCAAGCACCGCACCGGACAGATGGCCGCTGTGGAGAGCTTCAATCAACGCCAGTTGATCGAGCTGCGGCCCACGGCCTGCGTGGAACAGTGCTGCGCCGGATGGCAGTTTCGAAAAGAGGTTGGCGTTCAGAAACCCGCGCGTCTCCGGCGTCAGCGGCAGCAGACAAATGAGGATATCGGTGGTTGCTAGAAAGCTGTCGAGCTGATCTGCCCCATGATGGCATGTGACACCATCGATTTTATGGGCGCTGCGGCTCCAGCCAGACAGGGGAAAACCGAAAGGTTTCAACCGCTCAAGAACCGCTTTGCCGAGATGACCGAGGCCCAGTACGCCGACACGCCGCTCATGCGCCTGCTTCACGGGCTGTGCTTTCCACTCGGCTCTCGACTGTTGCGCTAGATACTCGGGCAAGCGACGGTGGAGTGCAAGAACGCCGAGCGTCACGTATTCCTGCATCATCCTGATAATGCCGTCTTCCACCATGCGCACCAGTTTGACGTGGGTGGGCAAGACCGATGTATCGAACTGGTCGATACCGGCACCGATGGAAAACAGGATTTCCAGATTCTTATAGCTGGCAAGGTCCGCAGGGGCAGTCCAGGTGATGAGATAGCGCACGCTTGCAGGATCGACAGACGCCGGATCGGACGCAAATGGCACGTCTGGTAATTCTTGCGCAAAAAGCTCAGCGAAGATTTTCGCCCGCGCTGCGTCGGAATTGAACAGAAATGTCATGCGCCAGCCCTCGTCTTCGGTCACTTGAAGTTGGCGTATTTCACACGGCAGGATGCACTGAAGCGGCAACGGATCGCAGCACATCTGACTGATTTGTGGGCTCAAGCGCTCAAGCGCGCTCCCAGGTTTACAAGCATGCTGCGACATGCAGAAAGTTCGTCACGGGTGATAAACTCGTTTGCCCTGTGGACGCGTGCGATATCGCCGGGACCGCAGATAATGCTGTCGATACCTGACGCCTGATATAGCCCGGCTTCGGTGCCGTAACTCACCGCAGCCAGCAGCTCGATACCGGTCAGGTCACGCATGATGGCGGTGAGCGGAGCATCGACTGCTAGCGATAGAGCTGGATATTCGCTCAACATCTCGAATGTCGTTTCGAAGCCGTGCAGGTTTAGGGCCTCGGCTGCCTCACGCAGTGGCTCCAGTAGCCCGGCGGGCGAAACGCCTGAAATCGCTCTTGCCTCGATGTCCGCGACGCAAAGGTCGGGAATAATATTGACCGCCTGTCCGCCACTGATCTTTCCCACCTGAAGCGAGGAGTAGGCCGGCTCGAAACTGCTGTCGAATGGGCCATGGGTCAGTGCGTTGGCTGCATTCACGGCACTGGCCAGGATTTCGCTCATGGCATGAATGGCATTCAAACCCTTATCAGGCCGCGACGAATGGCCGGATCGTCCACGGACGGTGATCCGTGCGGCGGCTTTTCCTTTATGGGCGCGAATGGCGCGCAGGCCACTCGGCTCACCAACGACGCACATATCTGGGAGAGCACATAGCGTGGGAATGAGCTTGATGAGGTGCGGCACGCCCTTGCAACCGGCTTCCTCATCATAGGAAAAAGCAAGATGTATGGGCCGCTTCAATGGCATTTTCGCATATGCGGAAAGGACGGTGAGTGCGCAGGCCAGAAAACCTTTCATGTCGCTGGTGCCGCGTCCATAAAGCGTTTCACCATCGGCGCGCAAGGTGAAGGGGTCGCTCGACCATTCTGCTTCGCCAGCCGGAACGACATCCATATGGCCGGAGAGAATGACACCCGGCACGTCCCGCGGGCCGATGGTGGCGAACAGGTTATAGCGGTCGCCTTCCGGCCCCAAGGCGGTCGTCACCTGTGCGCCTTGGCTTCGAGCGTAATCGGCAATCCACTGCACGATATCCGCATTGGGCTGCCCCACCACTGAAGGAAAAGACACCAGTCGTTCGAGTATGTCGAATTCCGTCATCCCAGCCTCATGTTCTTTTCAGATAAAATAGAGCCTTTGGGACCCAGAAGCCGCTGAAAGCCTCCCTGTTTTAGTGGATACTGCTGAAAGACCGGCAAATTCGGCTGAAATATTTGGTGCCGATGCCGTAATTCTGGAAAACGGAATGATAACATGCAGGAACGCTCCTTGCGCACGGAGCCTGTACAAGGGGGCGCGGTGGATCATCACGACACCATACAGCTTGAAGCTTTTGAACTGACGCTTGAGGATATCGCGAGGGCCGATATTGAAAAGCTGCATGCTCTGTCTGTCGGCGTTGGCTGGCCTCACCGCCCCAAGGACTGGCACATGCTTCTTGAAAACGGCAACGGTGTCGTTGCTGTCGATTCCATTGGACGGCTTGCAGGCTCGGCCATGTGGTTTGATTTCGGACAAAGCTTTTCCACGATTGGTATGGTCATAACGCCACCGCGGCTTCAGGCCAGAGGAGCCGGAAGTTGGATGATGCTGCATGTTATGCAGCAGGCTGGCAAGCGGCAGTTCGGGCTGAACGCCACCCGTGCCGCCAAGCGTCTTTACCAGTCCATGGGTTTCATGATCGAAAAGACGGTGTTTCAGTGTCAGGGTGAGGCAACACCCATCGCTACCCCTCGACTTCCAGGCGGCACTACCCTGCGCGCGCTGACATCAGGCGATGTCGATGCAATCCTAACGCTTGATGAGAAAGCCTTCGGTGCCAGTCGTAAGACGCTGTTTAAGTCATTGCTGCCGGTTTCCAAAGGTGTCGTGCTGATGCGAGAGCAACGCATCGCGGCTTTCTCTCTCTGTCGTCGTTTCGGGCGCGGCGCATTGATCGGCCCGGTCGTCGCCTTCAACGAGGCTGATGCCATCGCCGTCACGCATCCGCATGTGATGGATCATGCGGGCCAGTTCCTAAGGCTTGATACGCGAGAGGAAAGCGGCAATTTCCCGCAATATCTCGCGCGCTCCGGTATAGCCGTTTTCGATACGGTCACCACCATGTCGCTTGGCGGGTCTTGGATGCGAGAGAGCGGCGGCCAGCAGGGTTTGCAGCCGAAGACCTGGGCACTTGCCAGCCAAGCGTTTGGTTGAGTCAATTTCGACGCTGTTAAAAAATGGTAAGCTCGCGCTGGGCACGAAATCCTCAATTTTCACAATGCGAAATGGCTGAATCTGGAGCATCGTTGCTACCGCCTGAAAGACCACGGTTCTCACGGCTTGGCCAGCCGCCTCAACCGCGCTTGGCAGCCCTATCTATTCCATGCGATGTTGACCATATCTTCGGTTTACTCCGAATACATTGATCGGAAATGGCAGCACCTTCGATGAACCAAACAAACGGATGGTCCTGGGAATCTCTACGTCGGAACTATCTGACGATCCCTACTCTGCTGCGCTCGATACCCGTCGGCATCGTCATCGCAGCGGGGGTGCTCGCGACGACGTGGACTCATACCCTTCTTAGTGACCACCAGGATATGGTCGTTCACACCTACGAGGCAATCGATACAACAAAGGATGTGCTCATCGCTCTCGACGATGCAGAGACCGGGCAAAGGGGCTATCTGGTCAGCAGTGACCGGCAGTACCTCGCGCCCTACGAAAAAGCACTGGGCCGACTACAAACGCTGCGCGCCGATTTGTTGACCAGGATATCCGACAATGAAATCCAAGTGACTAGGGTCAAGCAGCTCGGTGTGCTGATCGACAAGAAGCTGGGCGAATTAAGTCAGTCCATCACGCTCCACGATACCGCTGATGCCGATGCGGCGCGTGCGCAGGAGAGCAAATATATGGCAGAGGCGACGATGGATCGTATTCGCGACGTCATCGGCGACATTACCGTCCATGAACGCGGTTTGTTGCAGGTCCGGCAGGCCGAGGTCGAATCCGATGAACTTCGGATAAGGATTGTCGCTATCGCCATTGGACTGGCATCATTTCTGACCCGGGCTGGCGTCGAAATGTACCTGACAAGGACGCGACGATCGGAGCCAGAGGACGTAAAGCGGTCATGACCACCGATGGCGTCGCGCAAAAATAGAGCCTCTGAACCAAAATCTTCGGCGTGCGTTATTCTGCTAAATTTTGGGAGTGGCAGGCATGAGAAGACCTTGGGTTCAGTGGCTTGCCTCCTCTGGGACGCAGTTTTGCAGCATTGCCTTTTGCAGTTTTTTCGCACTCCATACCGGGGCTTCGGCCGCAGATGACGCGCCGGCAATCCCTGTGACCGCCTACAAGGCGCAGATCGAAACCATCAATCGTGTCATCAATGGAATAGGCACCGTTTCTCCACTGCAAACCGTGACCGTGCGCCCCAGAATCGACGGTCAGGTCACAGAGATCGACTTCGTGGAGGGGCAAATGGTGGAGAAAGGCAGCGTCCTGCTCAAGCTCGACGACCGCGAACTTTCCTCGGCCTTAGCTTCATCCAAGGCCAAAAAAGCGCAGGACGAAGCGCAACTCAACAGCGCACGCACTGATGCGCAGCGCTACGCGACATTGGCGGAAAAGGGCGTTGCTTCAGCATCCACACTCGAACAGAAAACCGCAGCAAGCGAGCAATACGCTGCGGCCGTTCAGTATGATGAGGCGATGATCAAAAGCGCAGAGACACAGCTGGGCTTTGCGACGGTTATTGCGCCCATATCCGGACGAACCGGGTTCAAGCAAGTCGATGTCGGGAGTGTCGTCAGCGCAAGCTCGACGGATGGGATCGTCACGATTACGCAGATGGATCCGGTCGCGGTATCGTTCGTGGCACCCGGAGACACATTCGGCGAAATCCGCGAAGCACTGAATCGCAGTGTCGCTCAAGTGACGCTCGTCACGACCGATGGCACTCGCACCCTGGCGAAGGGCAAACTCACGACAATGGACAACGCCGTCGACGCCTCGAACGGCTCCATCCATCTCAGAGCGACATTCAACAATGCGGATGGCGCATTGTGGCCGGGCTTACCCGTTGCGACCATCCTGACAGTCGAACAGAAACAGGGTGTCGTCGTACCGGACAAGGCGCTCGCCCGAGGGCGGGACGGCCTCTACGCCTATGTCGTCGGTGCAGGTGACAAGGTTGAGAAACGTGCCGTTAAAACGGCGTTCGTAACAGCGGCGCGGGCACTGGTAACCGAGGGCATCCAAGAGGGCGAACAGGTCGTCATGGACGGTCAATCGCGGATTGGTGACGGCATGAAAGTTTCGGTGACACCGTGGACCGGATTGCCGACCGGCGAGCTTGCGGAGAAAGCCGGACCATGACCGACAACCGTCCCGAAAGCGAAGCGAAGACCTCCGGTTTCTTCGACTTTTTCATCGTGCACCCGGTGGCAACCAGCCTGATCATGGCGGGCATCTTCCTCGTCGGTGCTATCTGCTATCCCTTCATGCCCGTCTCGGCGCTGCCCCAAATCGACTTCCCGACGGTCCAGATTGCCGCAAACCTTCCCGGGGCGTCGCCGGAAACGATGGCCTCCAGCGTTGCCCAGCCTATCGAGGAGGCTCTGTCGCGCGTCAGCGGCATCACTGAAATGACATCCAACAGTTCGCTTGGGACAACGTCGATTACCGTCCAGTTCGGGTTGGATCAGGATATCCAGACCGCAGCCAGTGATGTTCAGACGGCAATCAGCGAGGCGGCAGGACAACTTCCAAAAGACATGACCTCGTTGCCGACTGTGCGCAAAGCGAACCCGGCCGATGCTCCGATCATGCAATTATCCGCCAGCTCCGATATTTTGACGCTGCCTCAACTCGATGAATATATCGAGCGCAACGTCGCGTCCAAGATTGGACAGGTTTCCGGGGTGGCCTTCGTCAATATTGGCGGCAAACAGAAACCAGCAATCAGGATTGCCGTCGATCCGGGTCGTCTTGCACAGGCCGATGTGGCTTTGGAAGACGTCAGAACGGCAATCGGCAATCTCAGTTTAAGTGCGCCGAAGGGCAACATCGATGACCCGACACGGACGTTTCCGATCTACACCAACGACCAGATCGGCAGTAGTGCCGAGTGGAACGATGCCGTCATCGCTTACCGCAACGGCGGCCCTGTCCGCATCCGCGATATTGGTCAAGCAACGGATGGTGCCGAAGATAACAAGATGGCCCATTGGACAAACGGCGAGCGCGGCATAGCGCTGGATGTTTTCCGCCAACCCGGCGCTAATGTCATTGCCGTTGTCAATGCCGTGAAGGAGCAGCTGCCAGCGCTACAGGCATCGCTGCCCAAATCCGTCAAACTTGAATTGGTGACCGACCGCACGACCACGATCAGGGCATCGGTCGATGATGTGCAGTTTACGCTGATGTTGACGATCGGCCTCGTCGTCGTCGTTATATTCCTGTTCCTGCGAAATGTTCGCGCGACCATCATTCCGGTTCTGACCCTACCGATCGCACTCGTAGGCTCGCTGGCACCCATGTGGCTTCTCGGTTTCAGCCTCGATAATCTGTCTCTCATGGCGCTCGTCGTCGCTGTTGGGTTTGTCGTTGATGACGCAATCGTCATGCTCGAAAACATTTCGCGTCACATCGAGGATGGAGTCGAGCCACGCCAAGCGGCGTTGATAGGTGCAAGGGAAATTGGCTTTACTATTGTTTCAATCAGCCTTTCTCTGATTGCCGTTTTGATCCCTATCCTGCTGATGGGCGGTATTGTCGGTCGGCTGTTCCGAGAGTTTGCGGTGACTCTAACGGTTGCCATCATTATCTCCGCGATCGTATCGCTGACGCTCACGCCGATGCTGGCTTCGAAATTCATACGACCCGTGGGTGAGCATCAACGCGGACGTTTCTACAAAGCTGGGGAAGCTTTTTTTGATTATCTATCATCGCTTTACATGCGCAGTTTAAAGCCCGTCATCAGGCATCGTTTCTTAACACTCGGGGTCTTTCTGGCGACTATAGCTGCGACCGCCTACCTGTTCATCATCGCGCCGAAAGGTTTCTTCCCAGAGCAGGATACGGGCTTTATCGCAGGTCTGTCGCAGGCATCGCCAGACATCTCTTTCACTGAAATGGCAAAGCTGCAGGAGCGGGTCAGTGAAATCATCATGAAAGACCCGGCCGTATACAGCGTGTTCATGGACGTTGGCGGCGGTAATGGCGGGAACGCCCTCAATCAGGGGCACGTCAATATAACGCTCAAGCCGCTGGAAGATCGGGACGCTAGCGCAAAAACGGTCATAGATCGGCTCGGAACGGCTCTGAATGCACAACAGGGCATCAAGCTCTTCATGCAGTCGGCGCAGGATATCAATATCGGAGCGCGTCCGGCGAAAACGCAGTACCAGTTCACGCTTCAGGATGCCGACATCTCGGAACTGAGCGACTGGTCCGCCAAAGTCACAAGCAAGCTTCAAGGGCTTTCCGAACTGCGTGATGTCGGAAGTGATCAGCAGGCAGAGGCTCCCAATCTCACCATCAAAATCGACCGAGCTGCCGCAACGCTTTACGGCGTTCTTCCATCAACGATCGATGAGACCCTGTATGACGCGTTCGGGCAACGACAGGTGGCCTCCTTCTCGACCCAGACCGATACATTCCGTGTCGTCCTCGAAATTCTCCCCAGCCTGCAACGGGATATCGCGACCCTTGATCGGCTATCCGTTCGCGCAAGCAACGGAACACTCGTTCCACTTTCTGTCGTTGCCAAGTGGACGACAGACGGCACTGCACCGGTATCGATTTCTCATCAGGGCCAATCCCCGGCAGTTACGATCTCCTTCAATCTTGCCTCTAACGTTGCGTTGGGCCAAGCGACGCAAGCAATCGAGACGACGGTGGCGGACATGCACCCTCCAGCATCACTCCAGACAAGTTTTTCAGGCAGCGCAAAGGCGTTCAAGGACAGTTTGGGGACCATTCCACTCCTAATCCTGGCATCGCTGGTGGTGGTCTACATCATTCTAGGTGTGCTCTACGAAAGCCTGACCCATCCGCTGACGATCCTGTCGACGTTGCCATCTGCGGGGCTTGGTGCGCTGTTGGCTTTGCAGGTGGCGGGCTTCGATTTTGGCTTGGTGGCAATGATTGGCGTCATTCTTCTGATCGGTATCGTCAAAAAGAACGGGATCATGCTGGTCGATTTCGCGATCCAGGCCGAGCGGGACGAAGCGCTGAGCAGCGAAGACGCCATCTTGAAGGCCGCACATATGCGCTTCAGGCCAATCCTGATGACGACCATGGCCGCACTTCTGGGAGGTTTGCCGCTTGCTATCGGACACGGCTCAGGCTCGGAACTACGACAACCCCTCGGCTATGCGATCGTTGGTGGACTGCTCGTCAGCCAGTTGTTGACCCTCTACACCACACCGGTCATCTATCTTCTGCTTGATAAGCTTCGCCACCGAGATAGTGCGAATATTGAAGTTCAACCTGCGGCCTGATCGGCCACATTTGCTTGTCTGACGGACATCAATGCGACGCCATCTGTCGTCGCAACTGCCACCAGATCATCATAGTTTACGAAAGTTCGATGCGCTGTCCCATGATCAACCGAATGGGTCGCGGTGACGACAACAACGTCGGAGCCGGCGCGTTCACCAGCGAGAATTCCGGCGGGCGCATCCTCGAACACGAGGCAGTCGTGAGGATCAAATCCAAGCCTTTGAGCGCCAAGGCAATAACCTTCTGGGTCTGGCTTACCACTCACGACATCCTCGGCAGTAACGAGCACTTTCGGCAACGGAATACCGACAGCCTCAAGGCGCAGTAGAGCCAGCTTTCGCGGTGCCGAAGTCACGATTGCCCAACGATCTGACGGCAGCGATGACAGGAAGGCGCTAACGCCGGAAATGGCGACGATGCCTTCGGTCGTCGACATCTCTTCCTCAAGCAACATCGCTGAGTCTCTTGCGGCATCGACGCCGGGCAGGTTCAGTGCCGTGATCGCATCAATGGCCCGCACACCGTGGATTTTCGTCAACAGGTGGTCCGCATCGACACCACGCAGATGCGCCCAATTCCGCCAGACCCGCTCCACCAATGCGATGGAGTTGAGCAGCGTGCCGTCCATGTCAAACAGAAAGGCGTTATAGGTTTTCGTAAAGGGTATTGGTTGGCTACCGTCTGGCATGATCGTCTCAATGTCACTCGTTCATATCGATAGAAGCTTCATCACGACGCATCCAGCCGCTGGCCGCTTTCATCGAAAAGATGGAAATCTTTTGCTACGGCAGAAATGGCCAAGGTCTCGCCGATCTGGATACGCGAACGGCCGGGAACGCGGAAAACGATCACGGAGCCGTCGGGGAACGCGCCATGTACATAGCTTTCCGCGCCGACGAGTTCAACCGCATCCACCCGCACCTCTCCGCGAAATCCGCTTGTGGTAGCACTTTGATCCGCCACCGTGATATCTTCCGGGCGAATGCCAAGCGTGCGGACATTGCCGGGAAGCGATGTGCTATCGGCCAGCGACCATCCGGCACCAGCCGCCTGCCCGGTAACATGTGGCAACAGGTTCATCGACGGCGAGCCGATGAAGGTGGCGACGAAAGTCGTGGCCGGGCGCTCATACAGGTCTATAGGGCTGCCGATCTGCTCGATCCGCCCAGCATTCAGCACCACCAGCCGGTCGGCCAACGTCATGGCTTCCATCTGGTCGTGGGTGACATAAACGCTGGTCGTGGCAAGCGCGCGCTGAAGCCGGCGGATTTCGACGCGCATCTGTACGCGTAGCTTCGCATCCAGATTGGACAGTGGCTCATCGAACAGAAAGGCCGCAGGCTTACGGACGATGGCACGGCCCATGGCCACGCGTTGGCGTTGGCCGCCGGAGAGTTGGCGGGGTTTGCGATCTAGAAACTGCTCGATCTCAAGCGCCTTGGCGGCTTCGTCGATGCGCCGGTCGATCTCCTCTTTCGGCGTGTTACGATTTTTCAAACCGTAGGACAGGTTCTGGCGCACGCTCATATGCGGATAGAGCGCATAATTCTGGAACACCATGGCAATGTCGCGTTCGGCCGGTTCCAGATCGTTGACGACGCGGTCTCCGATTGAAATCTCACCGCCGGAAATGCTTTCAAGCCCGGCAATCATCCGCAACAACGTCGATTTCCCGCAGCCCGAGGGGCCGACCAGAACGATCAACTCGCCATCGGCAATATCCATCGATACTCCCTTGATGGCCTCGACAGAACCGCCATAGACCTTGCGGACATCCTTCAGGACAATTTTTGCCATTATTTTTCGGTCTCCACCAAGCCTTTGACGAACCAGCGCTGCATCAGCACGACGACGATAATAGGGGGAATGACAGCCAGGATCGCGGTGACCATCACGTAGTTCCAGGGGGTCGAGGCATCGGTGAAATCCACCATGCGCCTCAGACCGATGATGATCGTGTTCATCTTGGCGTCATTGGTGACCAGCAGCGGCCATAGATATTGGGTCCAGCCATAGATAAACAGGATCACGAAGAGCGCTGCGATATTGGTCTTCGACAGCGGCAGAAGAATATCGCGCATGAAGCGGAACGGCCCGGCATTGTCGATGCGCGCCGCTTCAACCATTTCCCCGGGTATGGTCAGAAAAAACTGCCTGAACAGGAAGGTCGCGGTGGCAGATGCCATCAACGGCAGGGTCAGTCCCGCATAGGTATCGATCAGGCCGAGATCGACGATGACCTTGTATGTCGGCAGGATGCGCACCTCCACCGGTAGCATCAGCGTGATGAAGATCATCCAGAAGAAGCCCATGCGAAACGGAAAGCGGAAGAAGACAATCGCGAATGCCGAGAGAAACGAGATGACGATCTTGCCGATGGCGATGGCCAGCGCAACAACGAAGCTGTTGAACAGCAACCGCTCAAGGCTGACGCCGACGACGCGCTCGACACCGGTGGACATGGCCTCGCCGTAGTTCTCCGCCAGATGCCCGCCGGGCAGCAGCGACATGGGTGGACGGATGATGTCGTTGGAGGTCATCGATGACGCGATGAAGGTGTAGTAAATCGGGAAGGCAACGACGATGATGCCGAGGATCAGCATCAGATGCGCGACCAGCTTCGCGACGGGGCGATTTTCGATCATGGTCTCACCTCAGCCGTAATGCACACGCTTTTCCACGAACCGAAACTGGAACGCGGTGAGCGCAATGACGATGATCATCAGAATGACGGATTGCGCCGCCGACGAGCCGAGGTTCAGGTTGACGAAGCCATCATTATAAACCTTGTAAACCAGCGTTTCCGTGGCCTTGGCCGGGCCGCCGCCGGTGACGGAATGGATGATGCCGAAGGTGTCGAAGAAGGCGTAGACGGTGTTGACGACCAGCAGGAAGAACGTCGTCGGTGCCAGAAGCGGAAAGACGATGGTCCAGAAACGGCGGCTGCCACGCGCGCCATCGATAGAGGCTGCCTCAAGCAGCGATTTCGGAATGGCCTGCAGACCGGCAACGAAGAACAGGAAATTATAGCTGATTTGCTTCCAGGCAGCAGCGGCTACCACCAGCAGCATTGCCTGATTGCCATCCAGCAGCGGATCCCAATCGATACCGTTGCGGCGCAGCAGATAGGCGAATGTGCCCATTGCCGGATTGAACATGAACAACCAGAGCATGCCGGCAACCGCCGGAGCCACGGCATAGGGCATGATCATGAGCGTGCGATAAAAACCTTTGCCGCGCACAACGCGGTCAGCAGCGGTGGCCAGCAACAGTGCCAGCCCCATGGAGACCAGCGCTGTGAACAGGCTGAAGACCACCGTCACCCTCAGCGCATGCAGATAATTCGGATCGGACAGGACCGCCGAAAAATTCGCCATTCCAACGAAATTGCTGGAAAGCCCGAACGGATCTTCGCGCATTGTTGACTGGTATAACGCCTGACTGGCTGGCCAGAAGAAGAACACCACGGTGAGAACGATCTGCGGAGCGACCAGCAAATACGGTAGGACTTTGTTGGGAAAGATGACGCTTTGCACGGCGATCTCCTGAACGGACGGACGGTTTCGCCCGCATCGTCACGATGCGGGCGAAGGAAGTTCGGCTTCGTTATTTGCCGATTGCCTGCTGAATGGCCGCGTTGCCGCGTTCAACTGCCTTGTCGAGGGCGGCTTTCGCGTCCTGTTTGCCGGCCAGCATGGACTCGAATTCCTCGTTCATGATGTCGCGGACCTGCGGCAGGTTGACGAGGCGAACACCCTTGGAATTTTCCGTCGGCGGCTTGCCCATCATCTGCAACAGCGGCGTTTCACGACCCGGGTTCTTGTCGTAGAAGCCGGACTTCTTGGTTTCATCGTAAGCCGCGATCGTCACCGGCATGTAGCCGGAGACCTGGTGCAGGCGAGCCTGAATCTTGGTCTGCGAGAGGAAGTTGAAGAACTCCGCAACACCCTTGTATTCGGCATCGCTCTTGCCACCAAACACCCACAGGCTGGCGCCGCCGGGAATGGTGTTCTGCGGTCCGTGGCCTTCGTAATAAGGCAACTGGCCGATACCGTAATTCATGCCGGTCTTGACGATATCGCCAAGCCCGCCGGAAGACTCGGTCAGAATGCCGCATTCACCAGACATGAACAGTTGCTTGGCTTCGGATGTTCGTCCGCCATAACGGAACACGCCTTCCTTTGCGAGATCAGCAATTGTCTGAAAATGCTCAACGAACAACGGCGCATTGAAAGCAAGCTTCACATCCGTGCTGCCGAGGCCATTCTCATGGCTGCCGTAAGAGACGTTATTCCAGGCGGCAAAGTTCTCCGTCTGGATCCATGTCAACCATGTCGAGGTAAAGCCGCATGCGGAGGCACCGCTGCTCTTGATCTTGCGAGCGGCTGCAAACACGTCCGGCCAGGTCTTTGGCGGATTTGCCGGATCGAGCCCGGCTTTCTGGAACGTGTCCTTGTTGTAATAAAGAATCGGCGACGACGAATTATAGGGGAAGGACAGCATGGTGCCGTCGGGCTTAGAATAATAGGCAACGATACCGGCCAGATATTTCGACTTGTCGAACTCGTATCCACCCACTTTCAGCACATCGGCTGCCGGTTTGATGGCACCTTCCGCTCCCATCATCACGCCACTACCAGCATCGAATACCTGAATGATGGCCGGAGGCTGTTTGGCGCGGAAAGCGGCAATGCCCGCATTCAGCGTTTCAGGATAGGTGCCCTTGAAGACCGGGACGATCTTATAGTCCTTCTGACCTTCATTGAACTCCTTGGCCAGATTATCGACCACTTCGTTATTGGCACCGGTCATGGCATGCCACCATTGAATTTCCGTGGCGGCGAAGGCGGTGGATGACATCAGCGCTGCGGCAGCAGTCGCGAAAATGGATGCGTAAAAGCGTTTCATACGTGTAGTTCCTCCCTTGATGCCGCCGGTGCTGTCTGCCCGGCTGGCTTGCCAACTCCGGAATCCTCCTCGATCCCGCATTTTCTCTTTCGTAGTCGATCATAGTCTCCATGAGCAATGACGAAAATAACTTTCACGCCTCAGCCTTGCCGGTCAACCCCGCGATACGACTAAGGTCATCAATGGCACCCGGTGCTGCGGCAATGACCGGGGCACCCTTGGTCAGTTTCTCGCCCTCAGTCGGGAATGGATGAAACCAGCCGCCTGCCTCCCGAACGAGGCAGAAACCCGCCATGCAATCCCACGCATGCATGTAGGGCTCGTAATACCCGACGAGCCGACCGGCGGCGACATAGGCCAGCATCAGCGCGCCGGAACCGTTGCGGATAAAGTTGCCGCCCGAAGACAACAGGTCTTCGATCATGCTCGCAACGAAAGCTGGCGTCACGTAATTATTGGCACCGATGCCGGTGACCGAATTGCGGATGGTGCGTGTGTTGTCGAGCATCAGCGCTTTACCATTCAACGTCGCACCCATGCCCAGAGCACTGCTGTAGATTTCGCTGTGACACGGCGCATTGATGACACCGACCACAGGTTCGCCACCGCTGATCACCGCAATCGAAACACACCAGTTTGGCATGCCGTTGACGAAGGGGCTGGTGCCATCGATGGGATCGACCACCCACGTAAACGCAGACGTACCGGCGATCAGACCGTATTCCTCACCCAGAAATCCGTCTTGGGGAAACGCCTTCGCAACACGGTCGCGGATGAGGTTTTCGACTTCGCGGTCGGCAATCGACACGACGTCCTGTGGATCACGCTTGGTTTCGATCACCAGTGCATCGCGGTTGTTGAAATAATCGAGCGCCATGGCACCCGCTTCCAGCGCCATTTCCTGTGCCAGCGTCAGCCGGGCCTCGATATCCTGTTGTGTGGATTGCATGAATGGATCTCTCAAAACTAAGGCCTATTGTGAAATGATGGCGATGCCGCGCTCTTTGAAGCCAATCGCGACATCCGTTGCGGGATTGATCGGCCTCTCCACCGAAGGATCGACAACGAACAGCGCGCCGGCATCCGTCTCGACTTCATATTCGATGTGGTCACCGAGATAGGCGGCACTGGTAATTCGTCCGCGAAACTCCGCTTTCGTCGCTGGCGAGAGAGTGACGGAATTTGGGCGCACCGCGAGTTGTCCGGGGCCGGGCGTTACGCCGCGGCTCGGCACGCGGTGCACCAGATCCTGCACGCGAATGACGGCCTGATCGCCTTCGATGCCCAGAACCGTGCATGGCACGACATTGGCCTCGCCCATGAAATCGGCGATGAAGGCCGAGGCGGGGCTTTCATAGAGATCGCGTGGCGATCCTTCCTGGGCGACGTACCCATCCTTCATGACGATGATGCGATCCGAGACGGCTAGAGCTTCGTCCTGATCGTGGGTCACATAGACGGCGGTGAACTGCAAACGCTGCTGCAACTCGCGAATTTCGGTGCGCACACGGCGACGAAGACGCGCATCGAGATTGGACAGCGGCTCATCCAGCAGCAGCACCTGCGGCTCCAAAACCAGCGCGCGAGCAACAGCGACGCGCTGTTGCTGGCCGCCCGAAAGCTCAGCCGGAAGCCGTTGTCCCATACCGGCGAGACCAACCAGTTCGAGGCCGCTTTCCGCCTTCTGCCGGGCTTCCTTGCGGCTGAGGCCTGATGATTCCAGACCATAGGCCACATTGTCCAGCGAGCTCATATGCGGGAACAGGGCATAAGATTGGAACACCATCGAGACATCGCGCTCGTTGGCTGGCAACATGGTCACATCCTTGCCGCCGATCAGGATGCGGCCGGAGGTGGGGTGTTCGAGGCCAGCCAGCATGCGCAGCGTGGTGGTCTTGCCGCAGCCGGAAGGACCGAGCAACGTGACAAGCGTGCCGGGGTCGATGGTCAGCGACAGATCGTGGATGGCGGTAAAGGCACCGAACTGCTTGCGGATATTCTGGAGGACGACCGAGCCGGGACGGTGGTTCATGTGGTTTTCTCCTGCGTGGCAGAGGTTGCTATCGGAGCTGAGATGGGGCTTACCGCGGTGACGGCGATGCCGTGGACGCGGTTTTCGCGACGTAATCTGCGTTCGCCGACCAGCAACTGAAAGCCGGTGATCACGGTAATCATCACCACGATCAGCATGGATGAATAGGCGATCGCGACGCCGTACTCACCGTTCTCCACCAAGCCAACGATATAGGACGTCGCCATGTTGTATTGCGCGCTGACGAGGAAGATCACGGCGCTGATGGAGGTGATGGCGCGTACGAAGGAATAAACCAGCGCAGCGGTGATGGCGGGGCGCAGCAGCGGCAAAATGACCTTGCGGATGGTGCGGAAACTGTTGGCGCGCAGCGTCATAGATGCTTCATCCAGGCTCTTGTCGAGCTGGCTCATCGCCGCAATGCCGCCGCGCACGCCAACCGGCATGTTGCGGAACACGAAGCAGGCGACAAGGATCAGCGCCGTGCCAGTCATTTCCAGCGGTGGCAGATTGAAGGCCATGATGTAGCTGATGCCGATGACCGTGCCGGGAATGGCAAAGCTCATCATCAGCGCGAATTCGAATAGCCCTCGCCCGGCAAACTTCTGCCGCACGATGACATAGGCCGTGGCTAGACCGACGGCGGCCGTCAATGGTGCGGAAATCAGTGCGATCTCCATCGTCGTCCAGAACGAGTTCCAGGCAACGCCCGTCCAGGCAATGCCGCCATCGCGGATACTGAACGAAAAGGCACGCGCGTAGTGGTCCAGCGTCAGCGAATTGTCCAGACCCCAGGTTTTGACGAAGCCGCCGAAGGCAATCATGCCGTAAACCACTACGGTGAAGATCATCCATGGAATGACCAGTGCATGGACAAAGATGGACAGTGATTTCGGCAGCGCGATATGCGATCCGGAATCCCCTTTACCTGTGACGGTGGCGAAATTCTTTCCAGCCAGCCAGAAGCGTTGCGCCAGAAAGGCAGAGAGCGTGAAGCACAGAAGAATGAAGGCGAGCACAGCGGCACGCGATGGATCGTTCTGCGAGCCAACAACGGCAAAGAATATCTCCGTCGATAGCACGCCATGGCTGCCGCCCAGCACCAGCGGATTGCCGAAATCCGCCATGCTTTCGATGAAGCCGATCAGGAAGGCATTGGCCAATCCGGGCTTCATCAGCGGCAGCGAGACGCGCCAGAAGGTGCGCCAGCGATCCGCACGCAGCGTCTGCGATGCTTCCTCCATTGATGGGCTGACGCCTTCGACAACGCCAATCAGCACCAGAAACGAGATCGGCGTAAACGACAGTACCTGAGCAATCCAGATGCCGGTCAGGCCGTAGAGCCAGCGGCTGGGTTCAATTCCGAAGAGGTCTGAAAGCCCCGTCGTCACCATTCCGGCGCGCCCGAACAGCAGCGTCAGCGCCAGACCGATTACGAAAGGCGGCGTGATGATCGGCAGCACGGTCAGCAACCGCAAGCCCTTCTTGAACGGAAAGCGGGTGCGGGTAGCGACCAGTGCGAATGCAAGACCAAGCAGCGTCGAGCCCGTCGCGGTCATGATCGCCAGCCACAGGGTGCGCCAAGCCAATCCGCAGCGATCGCCACCGATCACGCAACTCAGGCTCCAGATGGACGGATCCTGAATGTTGCGGGCGAAACCCGTTGCATTGAACGAGCCGTCGAAATCCTGAAACCCACCGACGAACATGCTGCCGATCGGATAAAAGACGAAGATCGCCACCAGAAAAACCAGCAGCGATATGGTGGCGACCACGAAGGCATCGCCCTTCATGACGCCGCGCTCCGCAAGCCCGAACGAAAAGATCAGCACGAAGAGGAAGGCCGACAGCATGGCCCCCGCGCCCATCGCCGGCTGACCATTTGCAAGCGTGCCGAACAGGGTTTCGGTGATTGTCCAGTTCCATCCGGAAAAGCCGATCGCCAACCCTTGCAGCGCCAAAAAGACCACGCCTGTACCACCTGCAAAGGCGAGGATTTTTCCGCGCAGCATGGGATTGGCAATGAACCGCGCAGCGATTGCCGCCAGCAGCGCCAACAGCGCAACCGCCAGCCATAACCGTCCGTGGCTGAAAATCTGCAACAGGCCGGGGCCATCGGCTGCGTCACTGAAGAAACCGGCAATCCATTTGAATGACAGAAAGCCGCCTTCGATCCGGTACCAGGGCAGGATGAGGAAAGCTGCACTGCCAGCAGCCAGCGTCAGGTCCAGCCTTCGGTTGCGATTGTCCATAGCGGTCGCGCATCCTTCGATGTCAATTTGAGCACAATGTTGGGAAATGCGCGGCCGCCAGTTCGTGGCCGCGCAGTGATGCTATTGTGAGCAGCAATCAGTTGGCTTTGGCACCGATCTCGGTGTCCCAGCGGCCCAGCAGTTCTTTGCGCTTTTCAGGATCGCCATAGGTCTTGAAGTCGTAATCGATCAACTTGATATCCTCGAACTTCGGTGCCTCTTTGGGAATTTCGGCATTTTTGTTCGAGGGCAGCTGGAAGGACTTGGCGTCCTTCATATGCGATTGGACGTCTGCCTTCAGCGCCCAGTCATACCAGATCTTGGCATTTTCCAGATTGCGCGCACCCTTGACGATCGACATCGAGCCGATCTCGTAGCCTGTGCCTTCACAAGGGGCGATTGACTTGACCGGGAAACCTTCGGCTGTCTGCGCAACGGCATCATGCATGAAGACGATGCCAATTGCCGTTTCGCCGCGTGCAGCGGCCTTTACGGGTGCGGAACCGGACTTTGTATATTGGGAAATATTGGCGTTGAGCTTACCGAGATAGTCGAATGCCTTGTCCTCACCCATGATCTGGACCAGCGACGCGAGTGCCGTGTAAGCAGTCCCTGACGAATTCGGATTGGCGATCTGGATCTCGCCCTTGAAGGCAGGATCGAGTAGGTCTGCCCAGCACTTGGGCTCCTTGTATCCCTTGGTCTTGAAAATTTCGGTGTTGTAGCCCCAGCCGAGTGCACCGGCGTAAACACCGACCGTCCTGTAGCCTGAACTTTCGGCCTGCTTCCTCGCCCAGTCCTGCAACTGATCGAGCATCGGCGATTTGTATTCCAGCGTCAGATTTTCCGATGCGGCCTGGAGATGCGGGTCGCCTGTTCCTGCCCACCAGACGTCGGTCTTGGGGTTGCGAGCCTCGGCGCGGATCTTGGCATAGGTCTCGCCTGACGACAGGCGGACCATATTGACCTTGATGCTGTTGTCCTTCTCGAACATATCCTTCATCTGCTCGCAGATGACGACGTCGGCCGAGCAGATGAGATTGAGATCGCCAGCTGCCAGAGCCGTCGATGCACTAAAGGCCAGACCAGCAGCAAAGCCAGCCGCGACAATATGCGCTGCACCCATGATTCTTCCTCCCATTTTGGAATGACGCCTCCACGCCATACGCTTTGCAAGCGTGTGCAAAGACTTGATGATCATGGCCGTAATGTCAACCAATAATCTGCGATATCGCTAATTCTGGGGGGTATAAGCTTGTCATCACCCTGTTGCACACAGTTGCAATGATGTGCAATGAATGCACAAGCGAGGTTGTGATGGGTGAGCGTAAGATTTTTGTCAGTGCCAAGGATGTCGCAGACCGCGCAGGCGTTTCACGCTCAGCGGTGTCGCGAACATTTACCGCGGGTGCCAGTGTTTCGGAAGAAACCCGCCGCAAGGTGACAGAGGCGGCAGAGGCGCTTGGTTATCACGTTAACCACCTCGCCCGTGGGCTGATGCGCAACGAAAGCGGCATCGTCTGTTTAATCGTGTCTGAACTCGATACGCCCTACCGCGCCGGGTTGATCAAGGCTCTGACCCAGCAGTTGCAGGCCAATGCAAAGGTTGCGATGCTGATCAATACTGACCGCTCGGATGACAGCGTCGAGCTGGCACTGCGGCAAGCCATTCGCTACCGTGCCGATGCCTCGATCATTCTTTCGGGCATGCCGGACAAGTCGATCACCGACCTCTGTCTGCGCAATGGTCAAAGACTTGTGCTGATCAACCGCGCCGATGAACAGGCCGGTCCGCTGCGCATCAATCTTGACGACCGGGAAGCGGCGCGGCGCGCCTTTACCGCTTTCCTACGCGCCGGTTGCCGCGAGTTCGGATTTGCCAATTCGCAGGCGATGACCCCAAGTCTGATGGCGCGTGAAGAAGGCTTTGTGGCCGCCGGTCTTGAACACGGCATTGTGGTCAGCGTCGAACGGTTCGGCCCGACCTCATACCAGAGCGGCACTGTTCTGGCACAACGCTTCATGACTCGCGCCAAGCGACCGGATGCCGTGTTCTGCGCCACCGATCTTCTGGCCTGCGGCTTCATGGATTCCGCCCGCCACCAGTTCAAGATCGACATCCCGTCAGAACTCTGCGTCATTGGCTTCGATGACATCGAGCAAGCATCTTGGGCATCCTATGACATGACGACATTTGCGCAGCCGGTACAGGTCATCGCCCGTGAGGCTGTTGCGTGGCTCAGCCAGTCGGCGGAGCCGGCAGATGCGAAGCACCTTTCCAAACTGGCACCGGAATTGATATGGCGCGGATCGGTGCGCGGAAAGTAAATCTGAAACTTCGTGCTGACCGAGAAACCAGGTCAACAACCGCTATCAGCTAACATCGCCCTTATGACTGCCGCCTCGCCCATGTTTCCATCGATATGGGCGAGGCGGAAGTGAAATCAGTTTTTCAGCTGCTTGAGAACCTCTCGTGCAGCATCAACAACAGCTTCGGTCGTGATGTTAAACTTCTTGTAGACGTCTTCTATCTTTCCAGACGCACCGAAGCGATGCATGCCGATGAACTTGCCATCGAGGCCGATATATCGATCCCAGGAATCCTGAACGGCCGCTTCAACGGCAACACGCGCGCGGGTTTTGCCGATGACGGAACGTTGGTAAGCATCGTCTTGTCTTTCAAACAACAGCCTGCACGGCATGGACACGACGGCGGTTGGCACGCCCTCTTGCTGAAGAATATCCCGGGCCTTCACGGCTAGTTGCAGCTCCGATCCGGATGAGAAAATCGTCAGTTTGCGCTCACCACCCTCCGCATCCAGCAGGACATATCCGCCCTTAGCCGAAAGATTGTCACGTCTCGCGTCTTGTCTGAGCAAAGGCAATGGCTGTCGAGAAAGGGCAATGAGCGCCGCTTGTCTGGGCGCCTCAAGAATGGATTCCCAGCACTCCGCTGTCTCGACCGAGTCGCCGGGACGATAGACCGCAAGTTGCGGTATGGCGCGTAGGGCGCTCAGATGTTCTATTGGCTGATGCGTTGGCCCATCTTCACCAAGACCGATGGAATCATGAGTCATCACGAAGATGGTGCGGATTTCCATCATCGCAGCCAGACGAATCGAAGGACGGCAATAATCCGAGAATGTCAGGAATGTGCCGCCGTAGGGGATAAGACCACCATGGAGGGCGATACCGTTCATGATCGCCGCCATTCCGTGTTCGCGAACACCGTAATGGACATAGGACCCGGAAAATTCTCCCGGAACGATCTCGATCTGGTTTTTTGCCTTGGTGTTATTGGACGGTGTCAGATCGGCGGAACCGCCGAGCATTTCGGGTACCGCATCAAAAAGGTGATTGAGCACAACACCGCTGGCTTGACGGGATGCAAGGTCCTTTTCGCTCTGTAAAAGTTCAGTCTTCGCATCCGCTATGGCATCACGCCATCCCGCAGGGATTTTACCCTCCAGACGCCGTTTGAAGGCGTCACCCATTTCACCCTTTGTTTCAGCAACCCGCTCCGACCACTCAAGCCTCTTTGTGCGGCCTTTCGCGCCAATCTTGCGCCAGTCATCGAGCAAATGCTGCGGAATTTCGAAAGGTGGCAAACGCCAGTCCAACAACTGGCGGGCGCCCGCTATTTCTTCCTCGCCCGGCGCGTCACTATGGGCTTTCTGTGTGCCGGCTTTCGTTGGAAAGCCGAAACCAATGATGGTGCGGCAGGAAATGAGTGTTGGCTTGTCGGTAACACTTCTGGCTTCGATGATGGCCGCCCTTATAGCATCCGTATCGTGACCATCGATTTCCACCACGTGCCAATTGGAGGCTCGGAAACGGGCGGTTTGGTCATCGGATTCTGCAAGCTTGGTAGCACCATCGATGGAAATCGAATTGTTGTCGAAGAATGCAATCAATCGTCCGAGCTTGCGATGGCCAGCAAACGATATCGCCTCTTGGCTGATACCCTCCATCAGACATCCGTCACCCAGGAAAACATAGGTGAAGTGATCGACGAGATCATCTCCGAAGGAGGCATTCATAATTCTTTCGGCAAAGGCAAAGCCAACCGAATTCGCAAGCCCCTGCCCCAGCGGCCCGGTCGTGGTCTCGATGCCCGTTGCGTGATGATATTCAGGGTGGCCTGCTGTGCGGCTGTCGATCTGACGAAAACGCTTGATCTCATCCAGCGTCATGTCTTCGTATCCGGTGAGATACAGCAGGCTATAGAGCAACATGGAGCCATGACCGTTGGAAATGATGAAGCGGTCCCGGTCGAACCAATGGGGCTCCTGCGGATCGAACGTCATGAATTCAGAAAACAGCACGGTCGCAATATCTGCCATGCCCATCGGCATACCGGGGTGGCCGCTTTTTGCTTGCTGTACGGCGTCCATCGACAAAAACCTGATACAATTGGCAAGCTCGCGCAAATGCGGATCACGCGGTGGCGGAACGGATTTATGAGTGGGAACAGTTGATTGATCCGGCATTGGGATACTCCTCGACATGCGCGCTATTGCGGCGTCACCGTTAAAAAGGGCATCCCACCACTAAATGTTCCAACACTCAGACGTGTTCTTTATTTATCGGCTGACAAATCGGCACACAGTCCGACATGAGCGCCGTTGATATGCCGCAATTGCTCATGAGGTTTGGCTCAACTGCTTCATGGCAGCCGCAGATTTAAACTCGTGATCACTGTATCATTCAGCGCTGCTGGAACCTCCGCGGGTTATATGTGATTTATTCTGACGAACAGTGCGCCCAAAAGGATAATCCTCAAGTTGTCCCAACAGGCCACACATCTGAACACACCGAAACATCTCGAAATCATCGACTTCACCATAAGGAAAATCACATGCAGATCGGAATGATGGGACTGGGCAGGATGGGCGCAAACATGGTCCGGCGCCTGTTGAAGGGCGGCCACGAGTGCGTCGTTTTCGATATCAACCCAGCAAGCGTTGCAGCCTTGGTCGCCGAAGGCGCAGTGGGTGCGAGTTCAGTCGAGGACTTCGTTTCCAAGCTGCAAAAACCAGCCTGCGCATGGCTGATGCTGCCAGCAGCGATCACGGGTGCGAATGTCGACAAGATCGCAGCACTGATGACGACCGGCGACATTATTATCGATGGTGGCAATTCCTATTACCATGATGATGTCGATAAGGCCGAGCAGCTGCGCGCCAAAGGCATCGATTACGTGGATGTCGGCACCAGCGGTGGTGTCTGGGGTGTTGAACGCGGCTATTGCCTGATGATTGGTGGACGCGACAATGCCGTACGCCACCTTGATCCTATTTTCGCAACCCTTGCCCCGGGCAATACACCAGACGCACAGGCATCGAGTGAAGGATTGCGCACTGCGCATCTTGGCTATCTGCATTGCGGGCCAACGGGTGCCGGCCACTTCGTGAAAATGGTCCATAACGGTATCGAATACGGTATGATGGCCGCTTATGCAGAGGGCATGAATATTCTGAAGGCCGCCAATGCCGGCAAAAAGGTACGGGATGTGGATGCCGAAACCAGCCCGCTGCAAACGCCACAATATTACCAGTTCGACATCGATATGGCTGCCGTTTCGGAAGTATGGCGACACGGTAGCGTCATCAGTTCCTGGCTTCTGGACTTGACGGCGGACGCCTTGAAACAGGACCCAGAACTGGCAGCGTTTGGTGGTCGGGTTTCCGATTCCGGCGAAGGTCGTTGGACGCTCAAGGCGGCAATCGACACGGGTGTGCCAACACCTGTGCTTTCCTCGGCGCTGTTCCAGCGGTTCAGTTCACAAGGCGAGTCTCTTTATGCGGACAAGATGCTATCGGCGATGCGCTTTGCCTTCGGTGGTCATCACGAAAAGCCCAAGTCCGGGGACTGACAAAAAGTCAAGGCGTGTGCACTTGACCCAGGAACCGTCCTTCTGAACGTCGACATGGGCGGAGATATGATCCCGCCCACGTCGATACTTAACCCGCTCAATCATAGAGGTCTGCGGCGGATGAACCGCCGCCACCCAATGTCAATCCAGCCCTGCCATCACCTTGTCCAGCGTGATGGGCAAATCTCTGATGCGGACGCCTGTTGCGTTGTAGATGGCATTGGCAATGGCGGCGCCGACGCCGGTAATGCCGATTTCGCCGATGCCGCGTGCGCCCATCGGTGCCTGTGGGTCCGGCTTATTGGTGTAGATAACGTCAATCGGCGGGACATCCATCTGGACGGGTACATGGTAGTCAGCCAGTGAGGCGTTGACGACACGACCGGTCCGTTCATCGAAGTTGGTTTCTTCTGTGAGCGCAAGACCAATGCCCATGATGATGCCACCCTTAAACTGGCTGGTCGCCATCTTGGCATTCAGGATCTGCCCTGCATCGAAGGAGCCCAGGAAGCGCGACACCCTTGTTTCTCCGGTGATAGCGCTGACCCGAACTTCGCAAAACTGAGCGCCATAGGAATGCATCGAGAAGGCTTCCATTTCTGCGGGTGCTGAGCCTTCAGCTTCGCAAACCAACTCATCGCGCCCTGCCCTGCGCAGGATGGATTGATAGCTTTCGAAACGACCGTGATCTTCCAGATGTCCAAGTCCGCCATCTCTTGGTTCGACCTCGGCAAGCGACAGCCCAGCGAGTGGCGAATCGTTGCCAGCAAGCTTGATCAGTTCCTCCACGAAGACTTCCGTTGCCGCTATCACAGCGCCACCAATCGAGGCGGTCTGCGTCGAACCTCCGGCAATGACACCTCGCGGCAGGCTGCTGTCGCCATATTCGAAGGTGACGTGTTCCAAAGGCACGCCAAGGCGAACAGCGATATGCTGAGCCTGTGCGGTGGCTGTTCCCATTCCCATATCGTGAACAGCCGTGGACACAGTGACATGGCCCTCTGCCGTCAGCCGGATTCTCGCCGACCCACCGGGGAAACGGTGGTACGGATAGGTCGCAGTTGCACAGCCCATGCCAACCAGCCATTCGCCATCGCGCTTCTGGCGCGGCGTCTGGCTTCGACGGTCCCAGCCGAAACGCTCGGCTCCTTTTTCATAGGCCTCGATCAGGTAGCGTGATGAGAAAGGCTTACCTGTCGTCGGATCTGTTTCCGGTTCGATGCGACGGCGAAGTTCTATGGGGTCCATTGCCAGCTTATCGGCCAGTTCATCCAGTGCGCATTCGAGCGCAAACGTGCCGACCGATTCGCCGGGCGCGCGCATAAAGGTGTTCACCAGCATATCCATGTCGGCGACATCCTGCGCCAGACGGAAGGTCTTTGCAGCATAGAGATGACGGGCCGGAAAGGTGAATTGTTCCGGGCAGGAGTTGTGCAACGTCATGGCCGCCGTGCCGGTATGGATCAACGCATCGAGCGTGCCATCGGGTTTCGCTCCGAGCGCTACGCGCTGTTCCGTCACCGTGCGACCACCGACGATGCGAAACACGCCTTCGCGCGACAGCATGATACGCACTGGCCGCCCAGCGAGCTTGGATGCGGCACAGGCGAGGATTTGATGGTCCCAGAGACATTTGCCGCCGAAACCACCCCCGACATAAGGCGATGTCACATGGACTTTGCCGGTCTCAAGACCGAAGATGTCACAGAGCTGGCCTGCTGTCAGATCCAGCAGCTGGCTGGCATCGTGCACGCGCAATTCGTCATCGTTCCATGCCACGGTTGCGGCATGCAGCTCGATGGCGTTGTGATTATGCCGCGGTGTTCTGTAAATGACGTCCACCTTGACTGCGGCATCAGCCAGCGCTTTTTCCGCATCGCCAATTTCAAGGATCGGCGGCTGGCCAAGCAGCGTTTCCAGCTGCCGTGGTGTTTTCTTCGCCTCATCGAACGATGTGACCGCTGGCAGCGAAGCATATGTTGCCTTGACGAGCGAAGCCGCATAGTCGGCCTGCTCCTGCGTATCCGCCAGAACGACCGCGACCGGCTGGCCGTTCCAGTGGATTTCATCGTTCTGCATGACGGGCAGATCGCTGGCACCTGCGGCTGATGGAGACGACATCATCAGCGAGGGTGCCTTCATGCGCGGCGCATTGTGATAGGTCATCACGAGCACGACACCAGACGCCGCTTCCGCCGCCTTCACATCGAGGTCAGTGATGCGCCCGCGCGCGATCGTGCTGAAGACGAGAGCCGCATAGCTGATGTTCTCATAAGGAAACTCGGCTGCAAACCGCGTCTTTCCCTGAACCTTCATCGGCCCGTCGATGCGGGATACGGGCTGCCCGAGCGCTCCATGTTTGCGCAACATCGGATCAGCCGTGATAGCCGGCTGCCAGCGGCCCGGTTTGCTCGCCTCTGGCTTTGTTTGGGTTTCGGCGCTCATGCGTTTTCTCCCTTCAACTCATCAAGAACCGCAACGATGGTGCGTTTCGCAAGTTCGATTTTGAACGCGTTGTCTCGCAGGCCAACGGCATCTGCCAGTTCGGCCTCGGCAGCAGCCCGGAAACTGTCGGCACTCGCCTTCTGGCCCTTCAACGCCGCCTCGGCTTTCAGAGCGCGCCAAGGTTTATGGGCAACGCCGCCAAGCGCCAGCCTCACGTCTCGGACCACACCGGCTTCATCAATATCAATCGCCGCGGCAACGGATATGAGTGCGAAAGCGTAGCTCGCACGATCTCTGACCTTCCGGTAGGTGGATTGGTTCGCAAAGGCGAGCGGTGGAATTTCGATCGCCGTAATCAGCTCATCCGGTTGTAATTCAGTTTCCACATCAGGCCGATCGCCCGGCAGACGGTGCAGATCGCGCAACGGCATGCTGCGCATGCCTGCCGGTCCTTGCAGATGAACAACGGCGTCCAGCGCAACAAGTGCCACGCACATGTCGGAAGGATGGGTGGCGACACAGGCGTCGGATGCGCCGAGGATTGCGTGATAGCGATTAAACCCTTCCATCGCATCACAGCCCGCGTGTGGCTGGCGTTTGTTGCAGCGGGCGGCGTTGTCGTAGAAATATCGGCAACGGGTACGTTGCAGGATGTTGCCACCGACCGTCGCGACATTACGGATCTGCGCACTCGCCCCAGCCAGAATGGCACGGGACAGAAGCGGGAAATGAGCCCGCACTGCATCATGGGATGCGAGTGCGGTGTTTTTCATACCTGCACCGATGAGCAGGCTACCATCGGCGCGCTGCTCGATGGTGCTAAGCAGATGCGTTATATCAACGAGGGTTTCCGGCTGTTCGACGGTCTCACGCATGAGATCAACAAGATTGGTACCGCCGCCGAGATATTTGGCGGTAGGACCGGCTTGCTTGAGTGCGATAGCCGAAGCGGCATCTGATGCCTGATGATAGGAAAATATGTTCATGCCCGTGCCCTTTCCTCGGTTGGCGCGACCGCTTGATGAGCCAGCGTCTCGGAAATCGCTTCGACGATGCCGTTATAGGCACCGCATCGACAGAGATTGCCGCTCATGCGTTCGCGGATTTCGGTATCGTCAACCACAACACTGGTCGCTGATAGATCGCTTGTGACGGCACTCGGGATGTTGCGTTCGATCTCGCTTGCCATCCCGACGGCGGAACAGAGTTGCCCCGGCGTGCAGTAGCCACATTGAAAGCCATCATGTTCGATAAATGCTTTTTGCAAGGGATGAAGATTGCCGTTGGCGGCAAGCCCTTCGACAGTGGTGATGCTGCGGCCCTGATATTGAACCGCAAGCGCCAGGCAAGAATTGATGCGTTCACCATCCACCAGAACGGTGCAGGCACCGCACGCACCCTGGTCACACCCCTTCTTGGTTCCGGTAAACCCCAGATAGTTTCGCATAAGATCAAGCAGCGATGTGCGGATATCCGCCTCCACCTCGATCTGTTCTCCGTTGATGGTAAAACGCATAGGACATCTCCCTTGGCTTAAACGCATTGGTGATGGTGGACCGCAGGACCATGATATGCCTGCGGTATCAGTTGTTCCTCTGAGGAGGACATGTCTGCTTGTTGTATTGCCACACGGCACTTTTCGACCCGTCTGGCGTCGCGATCTTTCAGGCCGACGTCAGAGTGGACTGCCGACAGGCCGCAATATCCGCGATAACCGAGAGTGCCAGAGAATGCGCATCGCGCGCTCGTCCGAAGAGCCCGATTGGCGCTTTGATCCGCCCAATCACGTCACTGGAATGCCCGATCTCCCGCAACCGCTCCACGCGTCTTTCGTGCGTGCGGGAGCTCCCCAGAGCACCGATGTAGAACGGGTTCGCGTTGAGTGCTGCGTTCAGCACCGGCATCTCAAGTTCAATATCATGCTGGAGAAGTGCAACGGCCGTGTCTGCATCAATCATGGATGGGTCGGGATCCCCAACCTTCGCTTGATCGTAAAGGACAACCTCATAACCTGCCGCCTCAGCAACCTGCGCAGCCACTTCGACTTCCAAAGTCCGCCCGGACAGCAAAACGCGCACGGCTGGGCGATAACACGTCACGAAGACATCCCCGTCCCATCCGGTGTGAGGGCCATTGGCACCGAATGAGAGCTGCTCATTGCCTGAAGCGTATGAAAGACTGGCTTCCTGACGATTCCTCATTCGCGTGACGACCGAACAGATCGGCTCGATGTCGCGAAGCATATGGATTGCAACCGTGATGCCGCCCCCACAAGGCAGAATGATATCAAAAAAAGGAGACCCTTCCCCAAGCATCACGAAGCGGTCATGACCACTGGCAAATGCCTCTAACGCTTCAGCCGCGATAGCCGCCTCTGTGCAGCCTCCCGACACATAGCCGCAATAGCGACCATCATCGGCGACAGCCATATGTGCTCCAAGCGGCCGGGACGAACCGCCGCGGATTTCGACCAAGGTACACAGAGCCACCCGATAGCCTGCCTCGACCATCCGCACAGCGAAATCGAGAACGTCGATTGCGCTGTCGGTTGAGAGGGCTTTTTTTGGCATAGGCCTATCGTCGCCAAGCCGTGCCGCTAAGGCCTGCCGAGAGAGAGGGAACGATTTGCTGCCGAGGCTGTTGTGCAAGATAGGAAGGATCGATTGCGTCATAACGGCTCCTGCTTTCGATCTGAATTGAACGCTAAACCTTAAGACGGTCGGTTGGTTCCGACTTCACAGCCATTCATCGGCTCTGTGATATGATTTGGCATGACAGCCACCCCACATCTGAACTAAAGATTTAAGAGCTCTCCGCCTAAACGGAGGAGCCTCCGTTTAATCTAGTGACTTGCGATCATTCGTCAAGCCTTTTCGTGTGGAGAGAAATTAAAGTGCCGCAGGAGCGACCACAGCAATCGGATGTCCAGCCCAAACTGCGCGCCGACGCACGCCGAAACCGTGACAGGCTGATTGAAGTCGCAGCATTGGCATTTGCAGAGCAAGGTGCAGCCGCTTCACTCGAAGACATCGCCCGGCGCACCGGTGTGGGCATAGGCACACTGTACCGGCACTTTCAAACCCGGGAGCATCTGGTCGAAGTCGTTTACCGTCGAGAACTGGAACTGATTGCCACCGCTGCCAGGGAACTGATGGCGGAGAAAGAGCCAGATGTTGCGCTGGAGGAGTGGATGAGCCGGTTTGTCGGCTACATGGCGGCCAAGCGCGGCATGGCGAGCAGTCTGAAACTGCTTTTCACATCCAATTCCACCCTTTTCGCCGACGGATCAAGAATCCTGCATACAGCCTTCGGTGAACTTCTGGACACAGCAGTCGAGGCCGGGTCGATCAAAGGCGACATAGAGGCGGCAGACGTTTTGAACGCGCTGTTCGGCATCTATTCAATTCCCGATGGCCCGGACTGGCGCGAGCGGGCAAACAGGATCGTTCGCCTGGTCATGGACGGGTTGAGAGCTCGATAGAGTGGAAACAAAAAAGCCGCTGCGAGAGCGGCTTTTCCAGGTAATCAGGTTGAACTTAGAACTGGCGTCTGAAGCCAGCAACGACGGCATGGCTGCTGAAATCAGTGCTCGATGCCGAGCCGTCACGCGCAGTGAAGTCGAAGTCGTCTGCTGCCGTGTAGCGATAACCGATGTCGAACGTCGTATTGCTGAACAGCGTGCTATCTCTGAAGAACGAGATCGTATTGAGATCGATACCGACGCCGAGATCAAGATGATAGGCAAATTTCGTGTCGTCGTCATCCATTGCCACGCCAGTCGTAGATACACCCTGTCGACGCAATTCGAGGTTCATCGCGCCGATACCACCGCCGAAATACGGCGTAAACGCGGTGTTCGTGGGGATGTCGAGGTAGGCGTTGACGAAGCCCTGAATGGTACGCGCGTCACCGAACGAGTCCGACCCGAAGTTTACGCCATTACCGCTGATCTCGTCGGCATCTGCTGTACCGTAACCGATTTCAAGCTCGATGCGCGGAGACACAAAACCGTATGACCCGAAGCTATAACCGGCGCGCAAGCCGCTGTAAAAACCGAAGTCGTAGTCAGCGTCGTACGACGTGCCACCAAATGTGTAATTTGTATTATCCGGGAACGTCAGGCTGCTGACCGAGCCGAGGTAAAAACCGCTTTTATCGGCAACGACAACAGGCTCATTCTGAACGATATCAGCGGCAGTTGCGGATGATGCCAGAAGAGCCAGCAAGCCTGCCAATTTCACGACTTTTTGCATTTCGGTAGACCTTTCAGAAGAATCGGCCCCCGCCGTCCCTTATAAAAGTCACCGGATGAGCGTGATGTCTAAGTAATTTAGCATAAATTCACGTCTGTCTTTGAATGTTGCCATTTAGCGTTGCTTATCCGCAACTCATGGCCACGGGATGTGTCTGAACTAACACGCCATAGGCATCAATGACCTCGCCTATAAGCGTATATAAGGAACTGGATATCAACACGTGCGTTCACGCGTCGCAGCAGCATTCAAGCTGCATGCGCTTCACTGAGTAAGGCTGCTCGCCAAAGCTATTGCACATCCGCTGGTGCCCTTTGTCGCCGTTGTCCACATGGTGAACCTGATGGTCAAATGGCGGGAACAAGAATGGCAACTCTAAAGACAATCAATCCGTTGCAGCCGAAGGTGACTTATCCCAGCGCCGACGCGGCTTCGAGTACCATACTGTCGGGTCGAACCGTACTCATTCTGATCGGTGTGGCTTTTCTTTTGCGGGTCGGACAGGAAATCTTTGTTCCGCTGGCGCTGTCGCTTCTTCTTTCCTTCACCCTTGCTCCAATCGTGTCGTTCCTCCGAAAGCGATATATCCCCAAGGTTTTGGCGGTTATTCTCGCCGTGACATCGGCTTTCTGTGCCATTGCCATTTTCAGCTTCATCGTTGCGACGCAAGTTGCAAACCTTGCCGAGAACATCCCCACCTATCAGCGCAATATCGTCAGCAAGGTCCAGCTGCTCGCTCAGGCGGGCTCGGGTAATGGCATACTCGACCATCTCAGCAAGGTGGTGGAAAAGGTCGGCGCTGAGATACAGACAAGGGCCACCGAGAGTCAGGACGCACCAACGCCTGAAGTCACGGCTCGGGAGCCTATGCCGGTCGAGATCATTTCCCGCACCAACCCGCTGCAAACCCTCGGCAACCTCATCCTGCCCCTCATCAGTCCGTTCGCGACGGCGGGTCTCGTCATTGTATTGGTCATCTTCATGCTGTTAGAGCGTGAAGACCTGCGCGACAGGTTCATTCGGCTTGTCGGCTTGAGCGACCTGCACCGAACGACCGCAGCACTTCAAGATGCCGGAAAAAGAGTGGGCAAATACCTGCTCATGCAATTGGTCGTCAATGCTCTCTACGCCCTGCCCATCACCATTGGTCTCTGGGTTCTGGGAATACCCAATGCGATCCTGTGGGGTCTTCTCACCCTCGTCCTCAGGTTCGTGCCTTATATTGGACCGGTCATCGGGATGATCCTTCCCCTTTTCCTGGCTCTGGCAATCGCCCCGGGCTGGTCACTCGTCGCTTGGGTCGCGGCTTTATTTTTGACGACGGAGCTGGTGAGCAACAACGTCATCGAGCCTTGGCTTTATGGCTCTCACACAGGATTGTCCCCATTGGCAATCATCGTCTCGGCGATCTTCTGGTCCTGGCTCTGGGGACCGATTGGTTTGATGCTATCGACACCGCTGACCGTCTGCCTAGTCGTCCTTGGTCGCTATGTTCCGCAGTTCGGATTTCTTGACGTTCTCCTCGGGAACGAGCCTGTCCTCGAGCTTCATGAAAAACTCTATCAGAGGCTTCTGGCTGGCGATCCGAATGAGGCCACCGACAATGCCGAGGAATATCTCAAGCAGGAATATCTTGTCGATTATTACGACAAGGTTGGGCTCCCTGCTCTTCTTCTCGGCGAGATGGACCGGCAGCGCGGCGTGATGTCGGATTTGCAGATCGAACTGTTTTCGTCCAGTTCTATGACGCTGGTCGAAAATCTTTCAGACATCGCTGATGAGGAGGAAAACGAAGAGGAGGACGATGCTTCAGAGGTATCACCGGCGCTGTCGGACGAAACAGATTTGCCTGATGGGAAAGGCCAATCTGTTTTATGCCTCGGCGGTCGCGGAGCCATCGATGACGCCGCATCCTTGATGTTGTCGCAAATCATCGAGGTGCAGGGAGCCACAGTGATGTCTGCAAGTTATGCCGACCTGGCTGTCAGGACCTCGCTGAAACTGAATATCGACAGCGTCAATACCGCTGTCGTCTCATTCCTCAACGGCAACTCCAAATCCCATGCACGCCAGATCGTCCGTCGTCTCAAGCGCATCAATCCCTCCATACGGGTGGGAATACTCATACCCACCGCGAACGGCCAGAACTACGCACAAATCGCCGCCGATGAGATAGGTGCCGACTTTGTCGCGATGTCATTGAATGAGGCAGCAAAACTGTCATTGACTCCAACCACGCCGACGAAGCTCGTGGCTATCGCGCGGAAGGTTGGTCATCCAAAATTGAGGGCAATCAAGCCGGTTGCCGCGGCTTGATTGTCGACTGTGGGTGAAGGTCATTGAAGCCAAAACCTGTGGCGTTAGACACCGACAGGCCTGGAAACGGACGCCATAATCTCTTGCCATGCCTCATAAGCAGACATCACTGTCTGCATCTGCGCGGTGTGACCGGCGATGAAATCGTCTCCGTAGATCGTCTCGTCCGGATACTCGGTTATCAACGTCATCGGTACCGTGTGTCGATCATCAATCGATGAAAGACACGGAAACCCGTTGATGATCCGAAAACCGGTCTCGCCGGCGTGGATTTCGTAGAGCGCGATCTGGCGATCATTATAGTCCAGCAGACCGGGGATCGTGCCAAGATGGCGGGTAACCTTGTCGAGCAAGGCCTCGGCCTGTTCGGTCCAACCAGCGTGATGACGCATGACCAGAAAGAAACCTTTTGGCAAAGTCCACATCGCGAAATTACGCGGCACATATCCCGAGAGCGGACGGGTCCATTCGTGTGAGGGATAACCGTGCAAATTGACGTGCAGGGTAGCTCCGCTTAAGTCTTGCGCTTTGAAACGGATTTCCTTTTCGTTGAGATACGCTCCCGAATTCTCAAGTGTACGGTACTCGAGATCGTCTCCCAATGCGGTATAGCGCGCGGCATGATGCATGTGTCTTGGATTATCGACGCGAAGACTTTGATGGATGGCGTAACCATCAGGGTTTTCCAGCGGCGAAATGGTGAAATGCGCACCCGCCTTCGTTTGCAATTCACGGGCCGCGCGGAGAGCCCCGACAATTCCTGTCGTTTCATTCGGGTGTTGTCCGCCGCTGATCATCACGGCAGCGTCGCTTCCGCCGACATATCGTGCCGTCACTTGCCTGCCCGATCTGGCGCGGGCAGTGAACGCGTCGCCACCTATTTCGGTCAGCAGATTTGATATCTGATCTGTCGATAGCGGGGCAGCGGCTGTTTCGATTGCTTGGTCCGCGCTATCCAGAAATGCCGTGCCCAATGGGCGAGTTTCGATGCGCACCGAAATTCCCGCATCACTTTTGATGACTTCCGGGACGATCTGGCCGGGTTTCAAGCCACGATCACCGAGTGGACGACCGGATTTTTTCTGGAAGAATTCGAGAAGCGAGAAATAGAAATCCTCATGCAGGGCTTCCCGCAGGCTGACCATCTCATCGCCAATGGCAAGCGGCAGATCCTTGGAAGGATAAAGGACGCGAATGTTGAGCTCATCGAAATAGGGCTCTTCATTTCCCCAATCGTGTGTTGCGACTGCGTTAATGGCGCTTTCGAACAAACGCTCGTAGTCCGTTTCAAGCCGCTCATCATGCTCCCCGTGGCGCAGCCAGCCGGTTGGCGAGACATTGGTTTCTCCAACGATATCGACATGGACGCGATTTGGCGCAAGCACCTTCAGTGTCTCGGTACCAATTGCCCGTTTCAGGGAAACGTCATAGAAAAACGCATCATCTGCACGCGGCACGAAGTCGATTTTGATCTCTCCGACCAAAGCGGCCAACGGATAGGCCTCGAGCCGGAACCGATTTGCGGGTGCGTCGGGGTGAACGGGGTATGCGATCTGAATGCTCTCGACGCCTTCCAGATCGATCTCTTCCAGAAAGCTATGGAGCAAGGGTTTGTAAGCGCTGCGGATGCGTGCCGTCACGCCTTTTTCTGCAAGGCGGCGCTCGGCATCACGCCTGCTCTTCGCGTCATCGAATGTCCATGCTTCCAAGGACTGCCCGGCAACCGCTCGCTCGACTAAATCATCAAGAGTGCGCTCGAATGTCTGGCTGAAAATCTCTGTCATCGCATTTACCTTGAAGTTCTGCCGGTCGGATCGAGGCTATCGCGCAGCCAGTCGCCCAGAAGATTGAGACCAAGCACAGTGAGAAGGATTGCCAGACCAGGGAAGACGCTGACCCACCATGCAATCTGCAAATAGGTACGGCCATCCGCCAGCATGCCGCCCCAGCTTGGAATGGTTGGATCGACACCCATGCCAAGGAAGGTCAGACTGCTTTCCAGCAGGATGTTGTTGGCCACATTCAGCGTCATCAGCACGATGACCGGGCCAACGAGGTTTGGCAGCAGATGCTGGAAGATGATGCGCCAGTCTTTAACGCCGATAGCGCGCGCCGAGAGGATGAATTCCCGCTCACGCAGTGTGAGCACCGAGCCGCGCACGAGGCGGGCATATTGCACCCACTGCGACACGATCAGCAATATGATGGTGTTCGTGAGGCTGCCACCGACGATGGCAATGAAGGTAATGGCCAGCAGAATGAAGGGCATGGCAAGCTGGATATCGGCAAAGCGCATCACGACCATGTCCCAGAAGCCGCGGTAGTAGCCTGCGATCAGGCCCATCAGCACACCGAAAACCACGGCACCGATGACGGACGTAAAGCCCACCAGTAGCGAAATCTTGCCACCTGCCACGACACGCGCCAGAACATCACGGCCCAGTGGATCAGTGCCGAATGGGTGGGCCGCGCTAGCGAACGGTTTTGCAAGCCGCGCCATCAGATCGATCTTTTCCGCACCGCCAGGGAAAAGCACGTCGGAAAGAAGCACGGCAGCGCAGATGACGACGGTCAAGGTCGCACCAAGCACGAATTCAAGGCTGTAGAACCGCGAAAGGCGGGAGGTTTTGGTTGCCATGTCTGTTACTCCGTGCGGATACGGGGATCGACCAGCCCATAGGCGATATCGACCAGAAGATTGATACCGACGATCATCAGCGACAGCACGGTAATGACGGCCTGCAACACGGGATAATCGCGCGCGCCAACGGCATCGAATGCCAGAGAGCCCATACCAGGCCAGTTGAACACCCGCTCAATAACGACGATGCCGCCCAGCAACCCGCCGAACTGCAAACCGAAATAGGTGATGAGCGGAATAGCGCAGTTGCGTAGCGCGTGTTTGTAAAGAACCTTGCTTTCGCTCAAGCCCTTGGCGCGCGCAACCATGATGTATTGCGATTGCAGCGTGTCGAGCATTGCTGTGCGAACGAGGCGAACATTCGTGGCTGTGAGAATGACGCCCATCGTCACCGCAGGCATGATGTAGCTGACAAAGCCGCCCATGCCGCTGGGCGGTAGCCAGCCGAGCGTGATCGAGAACAGCAGGACAAGCATGAGCGCAAGCCAGAAATTCGGAAAGGACAGGCCGAGAAGCGAGAATATCCTGATGGCTTGGTCGATACCCTTCCCTTTCGAGGTGGCCGCCTTGATGCCCAATGGGATCGACAGCGCAATCGAGACAACCATGGAGATGAAGGCCAGCATTAGCGTTGCTGGCAGTGCATCACCGATCAGGCGCGAGACTGGCGTGCCACCGATGAAGCTCTTGCCAAGGTCTAACGTGACAAGGCCTTTTAAGAAGTTCATGTATTGCACGAAGAACGGCTGATCTGTGCCCAGCGCGACACGAATGCGCATCAAATCTTCTTCCGTCATGCTGCCACCGCCCTGAAACATGGTAACGGCGGGATCGCCGGTCAGGCGAATGGCGAATGAGACGAGCAGCGTGATGGCGATGACGACGAATAACGCCTGCAACAATCGCTTGATGAGGAAACCGGCCACGTTCTTTTCCTTGCAATGGGGATGGTGACGCCGCCCAAAAGGAGCGGCGTCAAACATTCATTCTTACTCGACGGTGACGTCGGTCAGTTTCAGGCGGTTATCCGGTGGAGCGATGAAGCCCTTGACCTTCTTGCTGACGCCGTAGATCGCGTTGGTATTGTAGAGCGGCAGCTCAAGGGCCTTCTCGGCAGTCGCTTTGCCGATTTCCTTCAGGATGCGCTCACGCTCGGCGCGGTCCGTCAGCGGGCGCTGGGATTCCAGCAGCTTGTCCAGCGCAGCGTCCTTTTCGTAAGGGTTCCACTTTTCACCGGAGTGGTACATGGAATAAGCGGTGTTATCGTAATCGAAGGTCCAGCCACCCCACTTCTGCTGGAACATGGCACCGGTCTTGCCCTGTGGAATGATATCGTTCAGTAGAACGTTGGTTTCATACGGCTTGATGGTGGCGGTGATGCCGACCATCTGGAGATAGCTGGCGATAACCTGCGTGACCTCGTTCATCGTCGCGTCATTGCCGCGAATATCGATCTGAACCGTCGCACCCGGCTTTACGCCGGCTTCAGCCAGAAGCTTCTTCGCGCCTTCCGGATCGTAAGGAAGCGGCTTCAGTTCGGGGTCGTAACCGAAGGACAGAGCGCCCTGGAAGCTTGCGATTTCAGAGCCCTGCCCTGCTAGGATCGACTTGACGATGGTCGCACGATCCACTGCCATGATGATCGCCTTGCGAACCTTCGGGTCGGCAGTGATGCCATCACGCGTGTTGAAGCGCAGGGCATCGACGGTTGGGCCGGGAACGCTCACGATCTCCAGATTGGAATCGCCCTGAATGACCGGCAGCATGCCAATGGGGATGGTCGGCGGGATCACAAGATCGACACGGCCAGCCTGAAGCTCGGCAACGGCTGTCGCCGGTTCGGAAATGAAGCGGTAATCCAGTTCAGACAGCTTCGGCGCGCCGCCCCAGTAATCCGGGTTGGCTTCCAGCTTGATGTTCACTTTCGGCGCGTAGGACACGAATTTGAACGCGCCTGTACCGACCGGATTGGTGTTGAAGTTGTCTTCACCCTTTTCCTGGATGTATTTCGGCGGCACGATCATGGCACCGTAGCCAGCAAGCTTGGTCAAGAGAACCGGATCAGGAGCCTTCAGCTTCATGTCCACCGTGTTCTCATCGATGATCTCGACAGTTTCGATGGCGGTATAGTTGGAACGCTGCGGACCCTTCGCACCCTGTTCGCCAAGCAAGCGATCAAAGGTGAACTTGACGGCTTCGGCGTTGAATGGCTCGCCATTGTGGAACTTGACGTTCTGGCGAAGCTTGAAGCGAATGCGCTTGCCTTCGTCCAGCTCTTCCCATGATTCGGCAAGACCCGGCACGAGTTTCAGATCAGGGCCACGATAGGTCAGGCCATCGAAGATGTTGGTGGCGACGGCAGCCCACTGAACCAGAAACGTATCGATAGGGTCCCAGCTGCCCGGGTCCTGCGGGGTGGAAATCGTCATTTTGCCGGCTGCGAGTGCCGGTGCGGCAGCAAAAGCCACGCTTGACAGGGCAAGCGCTACGAAGGCCGTCAGCCCCCTGTTTGTTCTGGTCATTGATCTGTTCCTCTCAGATAGATGCGATTTTTCGCGGTTTTTCAGGCGCTTCTTGCGACGAAGTGGCCTGGATTGATTTCCTCGTGAACGAGAATAGCGGGCTCGTCGCCGACGCCACGGACTGGATTGGGAATTTCGCCCTCGATCATTGCCGTGTGTCTGACGGCAGCAGGATCGGCGACCGGCACTGCCGACAGCAACCGGCGTGTGTAATCATGCGTCGGTGTCTCAAAGACCTGTCGGCGGCTGCCCAGTTCCATGATCTGGCCGAGATAGAGGACGGCAACGCGGTGGCTGATCTTCTCAACCACAGCCATGTCATGGCTGATGAACAGGTAGGCGAGACCGCGCTCGGCCTGCAAATCCATGAACAGATTGATGATCTGCGCCTGAATGGACACGTCGAGCGCCGACAGCGCTTCGTCGGCGATGATAAGCTTCGGATCGGATGCCAATGCGCGCGCAATGCAGACGCGCTGGCGCTGGCCACCCGAGAACTCGTGCGGGTAGCGCTCGGCCACGGCGGAGCTCAGGCCGTGCGTGTTAATTGGCTCGGCAATCGAAAAGCCGACGGTCTTGCGCGGGTCGAGCGAGGCAAACGGGTCCTGGAAGATGTATTGGACTTCCTGACGCATGCGAAAACGTTCCGCTGCCGACATAGATGAGTAGGTCCGCCCTGCAAAGGCGATCTCGCCGCCCATGGATGTCTGAAGCTGCTGGATCGTGCGGCCGATGGTCGATTTGCCAGAACCGGATTCACCGACCAGCGCCAGCGTTTCACCCGGATGGATGTCGAAACTAACATTCTGAACGGCGCTGAGGCGATGGGTCGCCTTGCCGAAAAGGTTCTTCTTCACATCAAACCGAACCAGCAAATCCTTTACCGACAAAAGCGGCTTTTCATCGTATTTTGCAGTATCCTGCACCCGCTCTTCACCGACGATTTTTGGCTTACCATCTTCCAGAACCGTCAGCGGCGTGCGCTTTGGAAAGTCCTCCCCGGCCATGCTGCCGAGACGCGGCACGGCCGACAGAAGCATGCGCGTGTAGGGATGTTGCGGGTTGGCGAATAGCTGCCCAACGGGGCCTTCCTCGACCTTCTTGCCTTTCCACATGACGACGACGTCATCGGCCATTTCGGCGACGACACCCATGTCATGCGTAATGAAGACCATGGCCATGCCAAGTTCTTTTTGCAGGTCGCGCATGATGTTGAGGATTTGCGCTTGAATGGTGACATCGAGAGCCGTGGTCGGCTCGTCCGCGATCAGGAGCTTTGGGCGGCAGGCCAGCGCCATGGCAATCATCACGCGCTGTCGCATTCCACCCGACAATTGGTGCGGATAGCGATCCAGAAGCGCCGCAGAATCTGGCAAACGCACCATATCAAGAAGCCTGCGCGCCTCTGCGGAGGCGGCCGCTTTGCCCATCTTCTCGTGAAGGATGAGCACCTCGCAAATCTGATCACCGATGGTGAAAACAGGATTGAGCGAGGTCATCGGCTCCTGAAAAATCATGGCAATGTCTTTGCCTCTGATGGAGCGCATGTCATTTTGCGAGACCTGAAGCAAATTCTTGTCACCGAACATGATCCGGCCGGTGGGAAATTTTGCGCCCATCATATCGGCCAAGCGCATGGTCGAAAGCGATGTTACCGACTTCCCTGACCCCGACTCACCCACGACAGCGACGGTTTTTCCTGCGGCGACCGAGAAGGAAAGATCATCAACGACGCGACTGCTGCCAAACTCGACACTCAACCCTTCGACCGAAAGAAGCGGCGTGGGTTTGTCAATTGCGTTCGTCATGTGTGCGGCTCCGTCGGCGCTTGCTTAGTCTGCCCTAGGCAAGTGTCGTGCTGTCGATCAACGGTCGAACAAGGAATGAAATTGCCCCCGCCCTTCACGCTTCAGACTTAACGAAACAAACCCTAGCCTCTGCTAAAGGCACTACTAAAGTAGGACAATAATGTCCATACTGTTGAACAATTTTCTACCATTGCCTAACAAATACGCATCTTGGTCAACCCGTGATCGAGCGCCTCACCAATAGACTGCCGTCAGATCAAAACTTCATGTCCCGGCGATACCAATTGATAGGTCCGTCGGGGCGGCACATATCCCGTCGGTCGAATGGGGCTCTGAAGTTCATCGACTGGGGCGTTACGGCGGAAGCCTCTTCGCGCAGGATCGGGTACAGGCACCGCTGCCATCAGTTTTCTCGTGTAAGGATGCTGCGGATTTGCAAAGATCGAAGCTCTGGGACCAATCTCCACGATTTCCCCGAGATACATGACCGCGACCCGGTGACTTACCCGCTCCACCACGGCCATGTCATGGCTGATAAACAGAAAGGCGATCTTGAACTGCTCCTGCAAATCGAGCAGCAGATTGCACACCTGCGCCTTGATCGACACATCGAGAGCCGACACGCTTTCATCGGCTATGATGACCTTGGGATTGAGTGCCAATGCGCGGGCAATAGCGATACGCTGACGCTGGCCGCCCGAGAATTCATGCGGATAACGGTCCATCATCGAGGCGGAGAGGCCTACGCGCTCCAGCAGATCGGCAGCCATCTGTTTTGCTTGCGATGACGTGGCGATCTTGTGCTTGATCATCGGTTCGGCCACCGCATAACCCACCGTCATGCGGGGATTGAGGCTGGAGAACGGATCCTGAAAGATCATCTGCACACTACGGCGCATGTTGCGGAGCGCGACTTGATCCAGCTTCAGAACATCAAAACCATCCAGGGTCACGTTTCCACTGCGAGGCTCCACCAGACGGGCGATGGAGCGACCGGTGGTGGATTTTCCACAGCCGGATTCCCCGACAAGAGACAGGGTCTCGCCCTGAAACAGATCAAAGGAAACATTCTCTACGGCATGGACGGCACCGGTGGTTCGACCAAAAAGGCCCGAACCAATATCGAAACGCGTCACGAGGTTCTTGACTGAAAGAACGGGCGTCTTGCCGCCCTCGACGGTATTCGGCACCTCTTTTGCCTCGGAAATCTCGCCACTGGCCATATCCACTCGTGGGAAACGCAACGGCCATTCGCGCCCTTCCATCGAGCCGAGTTTCGGCACGGCCGCAAGCAAGGCGCGGGTATAGGGGTGCTGTCCGCGATGGAAGATATCGGCGGTTTCACCGGTCTCGACCTGGTCGCCACGGAACATGACGATGGTGCGGTCGGCGATCTCGGCAACGACACCCATATCATGGGTGATGAAGAGAACGGCCATGCCCTCTTCTTCCTGCAACTGCTTGATGAGGTCGAGGATTTGACCCTGGATTGTGACGTCGAGCGCGGTTGTCGGCTCGTCGGCAATCAGAAGCTTCGGTCTGGACGCCAGCGCCATGGCGATCATCACACGTTGGCGCATTCCACCGGAGAACTGGTGCGGATATTCATCGAAGCGGCTCTCAGCGTTCGGAATGCGAACCTTTTCCAGAAGCCGAATTGTTTCTGCCCGCGCCTGCGCTTTGTTCATGCCCTTGTGACGCGTCAGGACTTCGGAAATCTGCCGACCAATGGTGAAGACAGGATTGAGCGATGTCATCGGCTCCTGAAAAATCATCGCCATATCGTTGCCGCGCACGGTGCGCATCTCCTTTTCGGAAATGCCCAGAATATCCCTCCCATCCAGCAGAACCCTACCTTCGATGCGGCTGGAGCGTGCTTCGAGTAGGCGCATGATGGACAGGGACGTCACGCTTTTGCCCGATCCACTTTCACCAACTATGGCGACCGTTTCGCCGGCCTTCACATCGAACGAAAGATCACGAACAACGCTCTTCCATTCCCCATCCACCAGAAACGACGTGGTGAGATTTTTGACCGAAAGAACAGTATCTGATGATGTTTTGACAGGTTCGGTCATGGAACTACCTTCCGACCGCATAGGCCTGCATCAGGCGCGGGGTTGCTGCGGCCCGCAGAAGACCATCGGCATCTCGCCGCGCTGCGGTCAGGCGACCAACTGTCCACGGGTCGGCTTCGGAAATATCATGTCCACGCGCCCTGAGATCGGAAAGTGCAGCCTCACCAATGCTGCGCTCGATCATCACATTGCCGGGCTGACGGGTGCGTGGATAGAACGAACCGGGGAAGTGCGTCGTATGGAACAGCGGCAGATCGATTGCTTCCTGCAAATTCATTCCGAAATGTGCGTAGCGCAGGAAGAAAGCTAGTTGCCACTGGTCCTGCTGATCACCGCCGGGCGTCCCGAAAGCAAGTGTCGGTCTGCCCTCGAACAGGCCAAGCGAGGGCGTCAGCGTCGTGCGAGGGCGCTTTCCAGGTGCCAGAGACGTGGGCAGGCCCGGTTTCATCCAGAACATCTGCGCACGAGAATTGAGGCAGAAACCAAGCCCCGGCACGATAGGCGAAGACTGCAACCAACCACCGGACGGCGTGACCGAGACCATATTACCGTCACGGTCGATGACATCGATATGCACGGTATCGCCGCGCTTCTCGGTGAGGTGCGACATGGTCGGCTCATAGACGGCACCGATACCAGCCATGGAATTGAGCATACTAATAGTAAGGTCATGCTGTGCATCGAAACCCGGAATTCTACCGGGGCGCAGGTCCATGGAAGCCTTGTCTGTGATCAGCTTGCGGCGTTCGTCATTATATCCATCCGAGAGAAGGGTCTGGATCGGGATTTGCGAGAACTCCGGATCGCCGTAATAGACTTCCCGGTCGGCGTAGGAAAGCTTCATCGCTTCCACGACGGTGTGGACGAAATCTACGCCCGCCGGGTCCATCGCACCGATATCGATACCCTTGAGCAAAGCCAGCGATTGCAGCAGAACCGGCCCCTGCCCCCAAGACCCTGTCTTGGCGATGCTCCAGCCATGATAATCATAGGTCGTAGGTTCTTCGATTGTGGCTGTCCAATTGGCCATATCCTCTGCCGTCAGCACGCCCTTGTGACGGTTGCCGCTGGCATCCATGACCTCTGCGGTCTTAAGATAATCGCCGATCGCCTCGGCGACGAAGCCGCGGTAGAAGGCGTCCCGGGCGGCATCAATGCCAGCCTCGCGGCCGGGTTTCGCCTCCGCTTCTGCAATGATGCGCTTCCACGTTTCAGCCAGAACCGGGTTCTTGAAGCTTGAAAGCGGTTCCGGTGCTACTCCGCCTGGTAGCCATGTCTCATAGGAAGTCGGCCACTCCTTCTGGAAGAAATCCGCCAGCCCCTTGATGGTTGCGGACACGCGCGGCAGCATCGGGTGACCGTTTTCGAGATAGTAGATGGAGGGTTCCAGCACATCGCGAACGGTCATGGTACCGTAATCGCGCAGCATCAGCATCCAGCCGTCGAAGGCACCGGGAATGACGGTGGCCAGCAAGCCATCGCCCGGGATGAGATCGATACCCTCAGCGGTATAATGTTCGATGGTCGCCGCTGCCGGCGCGGTTCCTTGCGCACAGATGACTTCGACCTTGTCTTTCTTCTTCGAATAGATGATGGCGGGCATGTCACCACCGGGACCGTTCAGATGCGGCTCCAGAACCTGCAGCACGAAACCGGTCGCGACGGCGGCATCGAATGCATTGCCGCCCTTTTCCAGAATGCTCATGCCGACAGCCGAAGCTATCCAGTGCGTGGATGTGACGACGCCGAACGTACCAAGAATTTCAGGGCGGGTGGTGAAAGTGGTCATTGCAGTATCCTTTGGAATTCTTAGTTTTCGCGTGGATCAAGCGCATCGCGCAGACCGTCGCCAAGCAGATTGAAACCGATCACGACGAAGAAGATGGCGGCACCAGGCCACATCGCCATCCATGGTGCCTGCGTCAGGAAGTTCTTGGCCACATTCAACATCGAACCCCAGCTTGGAGCCGGAGCCTGCTGGCCAAGCCCGAGAAAGGACAGGCTCGCCTCTGCGATGATGGCGGTGGCGACAGTCAAAGTGGCCTGCACAATGATCGGCGGTACGATATTGGGAAGGATGTAACGCAGCATGATATCGCCGTGGCCAAGCCCGATGGAGCGGGCACCCTCGATGTAATCCTCCGTCTTGACGGACAGCACTTGGGAACGGGTGAGCCGCACGAAGATCGGCATGGCGGAGAGACCGATGGCAATCATCGCATTGGTCAGGCTCGGCCCGAGAAAGGCGGCCAAGGCGATCGCCATGATGAGGAACGGCATGGCAAGAAACGCTTCGGTGACGCGCGAGATGACCTGATCGACCCAGCCACCGAAATAGCCGGAAATGAGGCCGAAAGGGACACCCAGCAATACGGCAATGGCAACGGAAACGACACCGGCCATCAAAGAAGCCTGTGCGCCCCAGATCATACGGGAAAGAACGTCACGACCAATGTCGTCGGTGCCCAACCAATGGGCTGCCGAGGGAGCTTTGCGAATAGCACCCCAGCTCGTGGCGAGCGGATCGGCCAGCGGCAAAAGCGGTGCCGCAACCGCCAGCAGCGTGAAGAAAGCGATGATGATGAGGCCAGCAATCGCGCTGCGATTACGCTTCATCTTTTTCCAGGCGCGGCTTTGGCGTGCCTTTGGCTTCTCGGCAGTAACGGCCTGTGCGGGCATACTCATATGGCTGCCCTCATGCGCGGGTTGAGAAGAACGGTCACGACATCTGCGAGCAGGTTCATGAAGATGAAACCGACAGCCGTGCACAACACGACACCCTGCACCACCGCATAATCACGATTGAAAACCGCATCGACAATCAGCTTGCCGAAGCCGGGAATGGTGAAAATCTGTTCGGTCAGAACGGCACCGGCCAGCAGTTCGCCGAACAGCAGCGCCGTCAGCGTAATCACCGGTAGGAGCGCATTACGGAAGGAATGGCTGAGTACAACTTCGCGGGTGGATAGGCCCTTGGCGCGTGCGGTGCGGATGTAATCAGACTTCATCACCGAAAGCATGGATGAGCGCGTGTGCCGCATGAGGGTTGCCGCGAGCCCAGTACCCAGAACGAAGGATGGCATGATCATCGTTTGCAGCGAGCGCACGGGATCGACAAAGATGGATTCGTAGCCCGAGGCGGGAAGCCATCCGAGTTGGACGGAAACCAGTAGGATGAGCATGATACCCAGCCAGAAATTGGGAATGGAAAGCCCAGATAGCGCTACGATATTGGCAAGATAATCGATCCACGTGTTCTGCTTCACAGCTGCCAGAATGCCCATCGGCACCCCGATGGCAAAGGCGAAAAACATCGACATCAAAGCCAGTTGGATTGTGACCGGCAGCTTTTCGGCAACCAGTTCCAAAACCGGCTGATTGGTGCGCAGCGATACCCCGAAATCTCCCTGCACCACGGAGCCAAGCCAGTAGAAATACTGATACACGACAGGATCGTTCATCCTGTATTTCTCACGCAGGAGTTCGATGACAGCCGGATCCCGTTCCTCGCCCGCCATGGCGAGAATGGGATCGCCCGGCAGGAGCTTTTGAAGCGAAAAAACAAAAACGGATATGATCAGCAGCGTCGGTATCGCGACCAGCAGCCGTTTGGCGATGTAGATATGCATGAAAGCAGGTCCTTATACGGGCAATGCTTCGAGTAAGGGTTGCGGGACGCGCAGAGGTGCGTCCCACAACGTGCGCAGGACAGGTTTAGTCCTCTTTTTTGACGCCTGTCAGGCGGATCATACCGTCACCGGAGGGGGTGAAAAGGGTGATCTTCTTGGAATAGGCATAGAGATAAGCCTGATGACCGAGGTAGATCAGCGGCAAATCCTCATCCAGGATTTTCGTCGCGGCATCGTATTTGACCTTGCGAACGGCGTTGTCGGTGGACGCGCGGGCTTCGTTCAGCAGCTTGTCGACTTCCGGGTTGCAATATTTGGTGTCGTTGATCCCACCCTTGCAGGTCACGAACTGGTGGATATTACCATCCGGATCGGAACGACCGGACCAGTCAGAGCGAGACAGGACATAGTTGCCTGCTGTCTGCTCTGACAACAACGTTGCGAACTCCGTGGCCTTCAGCTTCACGTCAAATCCGGCTTCGGCTGCCATGGACTGGATAACCTGCATCGCCTGCGTCTGGGTGGTGTTGTTGGCATGCTGAAGTTCGATTTCGTACTTGTCGAAACCGGCTTCCTTCATCAGGGCCTTTGCCTTTTCAACGTCCCGAGCAGGAACGGGAATGTCCTTATTGTACCATGGGCTGGTTGGAGGCCATGCCTGGTTGCCAGCCATGGCGGTGCCTTCGAACACCACCTGATTGATCGCTTCGCGGTCGATAGACAGCGAGAAGGCCTGGCGCAGACGTTTATCCTTGCCGAACGGATTATCGGCCTTCGCGCCGTTGCCGATGTTCACATACATCGCCATGTAGCCTGGTCCGACGATCTCGCCGTAATTGAGCTTTGGATCCGCTTTGACGGAAGCCGCATCGGACGCGGAAATGCGTTCTGCAAGATCGAGATCGCCCGATTGCAGGTTGGCTAGACGCACGGTCGTATCAGGAATTGGCAGGAACGTGACCTTATCGATGAAAATATTGTCCTTGTTCCAATAATCGGCAAATTTCTCAAGAACGATGCGGTCCTGCTGGATGCGTTCGACAAATTTGAAGGCACCGGAGCACACCGGCTTCTTGCTGAAGTTCGCGCCCAACTCCTTGCCAGCGGTCGGCGAAATCATCATCCCGGCACGGTCGGAAAGCTGGGCCAGCAGGCTGGCATCGGGGCTCTTCAGCGTAAACTTGACCTGATAATCACCGGTCGCTTCAACCTTGGCCACAGATGCCAGTTCACTCTTGCGACGGGATTCCGGCAGCGTCATGTTGCGGTCGATATTGTAGACGACCGCTTGCGCATTGAACGGCGTACCATCGTGGAACACCACACCTTCGCGCAGATCCATCGTCAATGTGCCGCCATTGTCGCCCCATGCCCACTTGGTCGCAAGCTGCGGAATGACCGACAGATTATTGTCGAGATCAACCAGCTTGTCGCAAAGACTGGTATAGACGATGCGGCCCACGAATGTGCGTGACTGTGCGGGGTCAAGCACGTCGGCATCGTCCATCAGGCCGATCCGCAAGTCAGCGGACAAAGCTGATGTCGCCATCAAAGAGCTGATAAAAAGAAGTCCGGAAAGTTTCGTCAATCGTGTCATGATGTTCGTTCCTCTGGTGATTTTTGAACAAGCCGGTTTTCCGGTCTTTTTTTCGTGTTGTAGGCAAGGCTAGATCTTGGCGGTTTCCTCAATGGGTGCAGACTGGTCGCTTTGGTCCATCGATGTCTGGCGTATCAACCGTTCCTGAAGCGTCAGAAGATGGGTGCGCATGGCCTCTCCCGCCCGCGCCGGGTCTCGCGAAGCAATGGCTTCGATGATGTCAGTGTGCTGGTCTCGTGATTCTTGAATTGTCTTGTGTTGCCTGCGCGCCCGTTCGCGTACCAATTGCCAGGCCGGGTCCTGCCGGACACGGTTGATGACGTCGAAAAGCGACAAGAAAAGCTGGTTGCCGGCAGACTGGGCGATCAACCGGTGCAAAGACCCATCCCAAAGCTCGCGCCAGTCAGCATCGGTACGCTCGTAAATCTTGTCTCGCAAATCTCGCATGCGGTCGATATCGGAGTCTTTGGCGCGCAACGCAGCCAATTGCGCAAGCTGCGGCTCCAATCGCAAACGCACTTCCATGATTTCCATGAAATTGGTTCCCGTCACCAGAGTGGCTGCGTGATCGCTCCAGCTATCTGGCCTCTGCCCCAGAAACGTACCCGCGCCCTGCTTGCGCCAGATCAAACCTTCCGCCTCTAGAACTTCCAATGCGCGCCGGATTTCCCGCCTGCCAACGCCAAAGCGTTCCGAAAGAGCGCGTTCTGTCGGCAATTTCCCATCTACTGCAAGCGTCGTGACACTGAACAGTTCACGCAGCCGCTCAAGAGCGTAGTTGGAGTTTTCAAAAGGCGGAGGTGTTGAACTCTGGTCCAATGGTTCGTACCAATTTACAATTGGTTCAATGAAGCGCTTTGATACCGCTTGGTCAAGCCACTTTTTTCGGCAACTTACAAAATGATGGAAAACGAGGCAACGCGTACATCGTCAGGGATCGACTTAGCGTCCGGCGGTCCAGTTGGCGAGTTCCTGCTCAGCGCGCTCTAAAGCGCTGTGATTGAGGAGTTTCCGCAGAAAGGCGACCGTTACCGCACGCGTGCGCAGATTATACTGACCATCAGAGTCACTATCCCTCGAAGCCTGGTAGACGTTCAGTTTCTCATACAGGCTTTGAAGGCGGTTCTGGACGCTTCTGAGCGATAAATTTCGACGGCGCGCAATTGTTTTGTCCGTCAAGCCGAGTGCAACATCGATCAGGATTTCATATTCGGAATCGCTCATACCTCTGACCCGGCCCAGACTTTTCTCCTGCATCCCGCGCACTTCGCGGTCGATGACGCATTGCGCCTCGATGAAGATACTACGCAATGCAAGGCGCAGGCGGTCGTCGGAAGCGGATTTCAGAACATAGCCGTAAGCCGCACCATCAGGCACGATACGGGAGACACCGCGCACATAGGCTTCGTCCGAATAATTCGACCAGAAGAGAATGCGGGTGTCGGGGCGTTCTTTCCAGATGGTGCGAGCGGCCTCGATGCCATTGCGCTCTCCCATCTGCAAATCCATGACGATGTGGGCAGAGCGGTTTTCGCGTGCGAGCTTTTCGCCGACCTTGCCGTTTTCTGCCTCGATAACATGATTGCATTCCGGAAGTGCGGCGCGCACCGCTTCATTCAGGTAGGAGCGGTGCAGAACGTCGTCTTCCACGATCAGAACTTCCATCTCACATCTCCTAGAATATCTGCGTGCTATCGGCCAAAGTGATGCTAACAAACGTCCCAGGACCGGTTCGGTTGTGCCCCATTTCAAAGCGGGCGGAAATCAATCGTGCACGGGTCTTCATATTTCCTATGCCATGGCCGTGCATGGAGGTGTGCTTGCCGCACCCGCTCCCGTCATCACTGACGACGATGCGCAGATGACTGTCGATATGGCGTATCGTGACCGTGATATTCTGCGGCTGTCCGTGGCGGATCGCATTGTTGACGGCTTCCTGCACGATGCGGAAAACCGACGTCGCCACCGTCTGCTCCAGCGCTTCCACCCGGCCATCCGTTTCATCGATCACGGACCAGTCGATGGCAAGGCCGCTGTCGCGCACCGAGCGGTCCAGATCGTTCTCGATCGCCTGAACAACCCCGAACAGTTGAAGGATCGAGGGCTTTGCCTCCTCGATGATCTGCCGCAAGTCCTGCATGGAATGCTGAAGGCTGCGCACCAGTGGCTCCAGCATCTCGCCGGAGAGATCGGAAATATGCGTCATCCGCTCCATGCGCCGCGCCAGTCGGGTCAGATCGGCAAGCGTCTGGTCGTGTAAATCCATGCCGATGCGCTGGCGCTCTGCCTCCAGTACCTGGGTGAGTTTCAAGGCACCCAGCCGTAGCCCCTCTTCGCGGGCATGGGCCTCGGCCTCAACGATGGCGGATCGCTTGGCCTGATCGGCGGCGCGAATGGCAAAAAAATAGGGTGCCAGCAGATCAGCCACAGCACGCGCGTTGGCCACATCCTCCATGGTGTAGGCATCGGCTTCCAGCGACGAGCAACTGAGCGCGCCGATGATATCGCCATGGACCTTCATGGGAACATGCAGACGGCTGTGCAGGCTAAGTTCAATGATGGGGCTGGAGAACGAGCCTTCGAAATGAAATCGCGGATCGGAGCACGCATCGCCGCTCAACAAGAAATCAACCTCTCCCGCCAGAAGCGAGCGGATGGGGCTTCCGGTTAAAAGCGCAGGCGGCTGCTGGCTCCAGGCGCTATCCATCCCGCTTTCATAGGCAATATGATATTTTCCATCGATGAGCTTGATGCAGACATCCAGATGGTCATGCGGGATGATGTGGGTGATTTCGGTGGCCACAGCCTGGATGATGGAATTGAATTCCAGCTGACCAGCCAGCAGTCTCGAAATGCCCATATAGTGGTGAAAAAGCGAGGATCTTGGTGTGTCGAGCATCGGCGGACGCCCTCCCAAGCGTCTGCAATAAGACTGACATTCGTTGTCGGCGTCAGACTTGCGTATCTTGCGCCGTAGCAGCGGCTGCGTCCTGCGGAAACCCGCATAAATTCTGCTGGAACCCGCAAACAGATTGCTCGGAATAGCCTATACAGCAACGACTTTCCCGTTCATGCTTAATTAGTACTGGGGAAAGGAGCCTCAGTGCAACGGGAAACTGGGCTGAACGTCGAGGAGACGCGGCAAAGGTTCCTTTACCCGGAGACGGGTGGGCCACTAGGGAGGAAAAATCAATGGCTATCAGGAAGATGCTTCTGGCATCGGTCGCTGTCGCGTGTGCGACGTTACCGATGACTGCACATGCGGATACATCCGCCAAAAAAATTGCGCTTTCAAACAATTACGCAGGCAATTCATGGCGTCAGGCCATGTTGACGAGCTGGGACAAGATCACCAAGGACGCCGTCAAGGCTGGCACCGTTGCCGCTGCAGACCCGTTCACAACAGCGGAAAATCAGGCAACTGAACAGGCTGCCCAGATTCAAAACCTCATTCTCCAGGGCTATGATGCCATCGTCATCAATGCTGCTTCACCAACCGCACTGAACGGTGCCATCAAGGAAGCATGCGACGCGGGCATTACCGTCGTATCCTTCGACGGCACCGTCACCGAACCTTGCGCATGGCGCATCGCGGTCGATTTCAAGGCCATGGGCGAAAGCCAGATCGATTACCTCGCCAAGAAAATACCTAAGGGCGGCAATCTGCTTGAAATTCGCGGCCTCGCCGGTGTGTACGTCGATGACGAAATCCACGCAGGTATTGCGGCTGGCGTTGCCAAGAACACGCAGTTCAAGATCGTCGGTTCGGTGAATGGCGATTGGGCGCAAGATGTCGCCCAACGCGCTGTTGCTGGTATCTTGCCAAGCCTGCCTGAAGTCGCCGCGGTCGTGACGCAGGGCGGTGACGGCTATGGCGCGGCACAGGCATTTGCAGCAGCCAAGCGCCCAACACCGACCATCGTCATGGGCAACCGTGAAGACGAGTTGCAGTGGTGGAAGCAGCAGAAGGATGCCAGCGGTTATGAAACCATGTCGGTTTCCATCGCACCCGGCGTTTCCACGCTCGCTTTCTGGGTCGCACAGCAGATTCTGGATGGTAAGGATGTGAAGAAGGACCTCACCGTTCCTTTCCTTCGCATCGATCAGGCCAATCTTGAGGACAGCCTCAAGAACACCCAGAAGGGTGGCGTCGCAAACGTCGAATACAGCCTCGAAGATGCACAGAAGGTCATCGCCGCCGCCAAGTAAGCGTCGAGCCTGCACAACACCATGACATCGCAGTGCCGTTCAACGGCGCTGCGATGGATGTGAAGCCGTGGCGCAAGGCCGCAAAATTGGCGTAACTGCTCATGAACGAAGTGATATCCACACAGGAAGTTGTCGCAGCGCGCGGCGTGAAGGTGGTGTTTGGTGCCGTCAAGGCTCTGGATGGTGCCGATCTCGTCATCCGCTCCGGCGAATGCCTTGGCCTTGTCGGACACAATGGTGCGGGAAAATCCACCATCGTCAACGTCATCAATGGTGGCCTGACACCCCATGAAGGGTCCGTTTCCTATGGCGGAAAGCCCAGCACCTATGGCATTGCGGCAGCGCGTGCCAGCGGCGTGCGTTGCGTCTTTCAGGAGCTGTCACTGTGTCCCAACCTGACGATCAACGAAAACGTCCGCATCATGCACACCGACATGATGGGCAGCAATTGGCGCGGCCGTGCGTTGACTTTGATCGCGGCCAAGCTGGACGAGATATTTCCCGGCCACGGCATCGATTGCGACGTAACCATTTCAGATTTGTCTATCGCCGAACGGCAGATGGTGGAAATTGCCATCAACTTTGCCGGTGTCGGTGAAGAGCCGAAACTCGTCATTCTGGATGAGCCGACATCCTCGCTGGATGCGGGTCTTGCCGAACAGTTGATGGATTATGTGCGCCGCTTTGTGCGCAAAGGTGGCGCGGTGCTGCTGATTTCCCATATTCTCGGTGAAATCCTGTCCACAGCCACCCGCGTAGTTGTCATGAAGGACGGCAAGGTGGTGGCCAACCGTCTGGCAGCGGAATTCACCAACAAAACCCTCGTCGAAGCCATGGGAAGCGTGGTGAAAGAACAAGGTGGCAAGCGTTCATTGGAGCGCAAGACCGGGGCCAAAGTTCTTTCCATGCCGTCTCGTAAAGGCAAAGGATTATCCTTCGAAGCACATCGCGGCGAGATCATAGGGCTTGCAGGTCTGGGTGGCCACGGACAGACCGAAGCGCTGCTTGACCTCTATCTTTCACGAAACAGCGCCTGGTTTCCAACCCGGCATAAGGATATCGCCTTCGTTGCCGGTGACCGAAGTCTCAACGGAACATTCCCGCTGTGGAGCATCTTGAAAAACCTCAGCATCGCGTCGCTGCGCGACTTTTCGCCGGCGGGTCTCGTGGATCGCGCCAAAGAAGACGAACTCGGTGCCAGCTGGAAGAAACGCATCGAAATCCGCACGCCCGATCTCGGCAACAAGATCCTGTCTCTCTCCGGCGGTAACCAGCAGAAGGTGCTGTTTGCCCGGGCGTTGGCAACGACTGCCAGTACCGTCCTGATGGATGATCCCATGCGCGGGGTCGATATCGGCACCAAACAGGAGGTCTACGAAATTCTGCGCACCGAAGCCGCCAGTGGCCGCACCTTCATCTGGTACTCGACCGAAATGGATGAAATCAGCCTGTGCGACCGCGTCTATGTTTTTCGCGATGGTATCATCCAGGCCGAACTCACCGGCGATCAGATCAACGAACAGGCAGTGCTTGCTGCATCTTTTTCCGGAGACGCGCGCACATGAAGCTATCGTCAAACACCCTGCGCCTCATCATTCCGGCAGCTTCGCTTGCGGTTCTGTTGATTGCGGTCTTCTACATGCAGCCCCGCGCCATGGGTTATACGGGCCTCAACCTGCTGTTCAATCTGGCCGTTCCCATTGCACTCGCCACCATTGCCCAGATGCTGATCATGTCAGTCAACGATCTTGATCTGTCCATGGGAACCTTCGTCAGTTTCTGCGCCTGCGTCACCGCGACCTTCCTGCAAAGTTCGCCGCTGGTCGGAATTCTCATTTTCGCGGCCGCGATTGCAGTTTATGCCGCGATGGGGGCGATCATTCACATCCGGGCGCTGCCGTCCATCGTCGTCACCCTTGGCATGAGCTTCGTCTGGGGCGGCTTTGCGGTTTTGCTGCTGCCATCACCGGGCGGTGAAGCTCCGGGCTGGATCCGCGCCATCATGATCGCCAAGCCTCCTTTCATTCCCATGGCCATCGTCGCCAGCATCGTGATTGCAGCGGTCGCGCATTACGTCGTCATGCGCTCTTCTTTTGGCGTGCTGATGCGCGGTGTGGGCGGCAACTTCCGGTCCGTTGAGCGTTCCGGCTGGTCCGTCATCGGCATTCGCGCCGCCACCTTTGCTCTTGCCGGTTTCTTCGCGGTATTGGCAGGTATTGCGCTGGTCGGCCTGACGACCTCTGCCGACGCCAATATCGCATTGCGTTACACATTGCTGTCGATTGCCGGCGTCATTCTTGGCGGTGGAGAGTTCGTCGGCGGTCGCGTATCGCCGATCGGTGCCGTCATCGGTGCTTTGACGCTGACGCTTGCCGGCTCCTTCCTATCCTTCATGCGCATTTCGCCGGATTGGCAAATTGGCGCGCAGGGCGCGATCTTGATCGTCGTGCTTGGCCTTCGCCTGCTCCTGAACCGCCTCGAAAAGCGGGAGAAAAACCAATGAGTGCCTTGCAGAGATTTTCGAAGAAACCGTGGATATGGTCATTTGTCGCCACCATTTCGGTATGGATCATCACTGTCCTGTTCACCGGTGGTGCCAGTTCCTTTGGCCTTTCGCATGCGGCACTGACATTCGCGGCCTTCTCCGTCATCGTTGGCATCGGCCAGATGTTCGTTATCACGCTTGGGCCTGGCAATATCGACCTGTGCGTCCCCGCCACCATGACGCTGTCTGGCACCATTGCGCTGAAATTCATGGATGTGTCGGATCATCTTATCCTACCGGGCCTGCTGGTCGCCATCGGTATCGGTGTGGCGGTCGGCATCGGCAACTATGCGCTCATCAAGCTCCTGCGCATTCCGCCCATCATCGCAACCTTATCGATGAGCTTCATCGTGCAATCCACAGCCATTTGGACCAACCGTGGCCTGCGCGTCAAACCGCCGCAAATGCTGGCCGATTTCGCCATTTCCAGCACCTTCGGCATTCCCAACGTCGCGCTGGTCGCACTCCTTCTCTCAGCAATCGCATGGGTTCTTCTCGACCGCAGCTTTTACGGACGTTGGATATCCGCCATCGGCCAGAGCACTTTCGCAGCCAGAATGACCGGCATCCCTGTGGATGGCACGCGGTTCATCACCTATGTCCTGTGCGCCGTCTTGGCCGCCATAGCCGGTTATCTACTGGCCAGCTTCTCCGGTGGTGCCGCTCTCAATATGGGCGCGGAATATCTGCTGATGTCGATTGCAGTGGTTGTTATCGGCGGAACGGCTGTTGCGGGTGGTGATTCCAACGTGCCCGGCATTTGGGGCGCATCGCTCTTCATGTTCCTCGTTGTTTCTATGCTCAACACCTACGGTTTCGGTGCAGGCATCCGCCTCATTCTTACCGGCCTCATCATCATCTCCGTCATTCTTCTGGCAAGCGGCCCCAAAAAGCTGCGCTGAACGCGAACCCTCATTTTCGGAATAGACCCATGCCGACAGACACATCATCGCTTTACGACATTCGCGACGAACGTTTCCGCCAGTTCATTGTCGGCAATGCCGAGCTTGAAGAGCTGCATTCCGGCTGCCGCTGGGCCGAAGGTCCCGTGTGGTTTTCCGATCTCAACTGCCTGTTGTGGAGCGATATTCCCAATCAGCGGATATTACGTTGGGTGCCGGAAGACGGCGTTTCGGTGTTTCGCCAGCCCTCCAATTTCGCGAATGGCCACACGCGCGACCGGCAGGGCAGGCTAGTTTCCTGCGAACATGGCACACGGCGCGTGACACGCACGGAGGTGGATGGTTCAATCACCGTGCTCGCGGATAGCTATCGCGGAAAGCGGCTGAATTCGCCCAATGATGTCATCGTCCGTTCCGATGGTAGCGTCTGGTTCACCGATCCGACCTACGGCATCCTTTCCGATTATGAGGGATACAAATCCGAACCCGAACAGCAAACGCGCAACGTTTACCGGCTTGATCCTTCGACAGGTGAAATCGAGATCATGGTCGATGATTTCGGCCAACCCAACGGACTTGCCTTCTCACCCGATGAAACCAAACTTTACATCGCCGATTCCTCATCCAGTCACGATATTACCCGTCCACGCCATATCCGCGTTTTCGATGTTGTCGATGACAAGCGTCTCACGGGCGGGCGGGAATTCTGCGCTCTGGACAATGGCCTGCCGGATGGTTTTCGTCTGGATGTCGCGGGTAATCTCTGGACAAGTGCAGGGGACGGCGTGCACTGCTTCTCACCCGAGGGCACGTTGCTGGGCAAGATCAAGATTCCGCAGACCGTGGCAAATCTCACCTTTGGCGGCCCACGTAAGAACAGGCTGTTCATCACGGCGACGAAGTCGCTCTACTCGATTTATGTGGCAGCCACGGGTGCGCAGTATCCGTGAGCGACGCTATCACGCTACGAGCAGCGGAACGCCAACTCACGCGACTTGGGGAAGAAGCGTTGTCGGCGCAACAGTGACTGTCAAAGTTTCAAAGCTTGGCTTTGCCAGCACATAGCCTTGAATGAGGGATACGCCGAGGTCTTTTAAAGCTGCGAGCTCATCAACCGTCTCAACACCTTCACATAACGGCACAATTGACAAATCCTCCAGCATATTCAACGTGTGTTTGACGATCGTGCGCCGAACAGGATCGGTATCGATGCCGCGGATCATGTCCATGTCGAGCTTGACGATATCAGGCTGAAAATGGGTGAGAAGGCCTAATCCCGAATGACCCGCGCCAAAGTCGTCGATTGCGGTCTTGAACCCCATATCCCGGTATGTTCTCAAGATATGAAGCACATGCTTGGTATCGAGCACTTCGTTTTCCGTGAACTCGAAGATGATGCGATCCAGCGGAAATCCGGTTTTCATGGCGGTTGCGAGTGTCAGGCGAATGCAGGCCCGTGGCTCATAGACGGCGTTCGGCATGAAGTTGATCGAGAGTTTCACATTGTCAGCCGGGTCGTAGAGGCTGGAAGCCAGTTCAATCGCCTTGACTCGACATTGCTGATCAAAGGCGTAGCGATTGTCATCCCTCACCTGCCCCAGAACCGAACCGGCTCCTTCGCCATTCGGCCCACGCACCAATGCCTCATGTGCAAACACAGCGCCGGTCGTGATATCGACAATGGGCTGAAACGCCATTGAAAATGGCACATTGAACGCCGCGCCATCGCGGCAACCATCGCATTGTGTCGCCATTGGTAAACTCTCTCTGTCCGTTGTTTTTCCGAACATTAGATTATAAGGGATTAAACTTGTATTGATGTAAGATCTTCAATCACAACCTTTCTGAGGTGACATGAACGACGCTCCCAAGCTCCCCAGGATCAACCGAGGCAGTCTTCAGGAATTGATTGGGGGCTTGAGCGACGGAATCATCTTTCTGGAGCCGACTGGTGATATCGCCTGGGCCAATGAATCAGCGCTCGGAATGCACCGCGTCGATCGAATCGAAGCGCTGGGGGCGGATGCCAAGGAGTACCGCCGACGGTTCACGCTACGCTACCGCAACAACCATCTTCTGGAAGAAGGCCAGTACCCGCTTGAGCGTTTGCTGTCCGGTGAGACGATAGACGACGTGACGGTGGAAATCTCGCCTGCAAACGATCTCGATCTGGTTTGGGTGCACACCGTACGCAGCATGATTATTTCCGACGGCACCGACAAGCCAGACGTTTTGGCACTGATCCTGCGAGACGAGACGCCGCGTTTTGAAGCCGAGGAGAGGTTCGAGCGCTCGTTCAATGCCAACCCTGCGCCGGGCCTCATCTGCCGCTTGGATGACCACCGTTTCATCCGTGTCAATGAGGGTTTCCTTGAGATGACGGGGTTTTCCAAGGAAGACGTGGTTGGCAAGACCGTGGAGGCGATCGGTCTGTTTTCGAACTGCGACACCGGCGAGGATGCACTGACCAAGCTGGTGGAAGGCCGGGTTATCCGCCATCGCGAAGCGCTGGTGCCGCTACCGGATGGCGGCGACCGACTGGTCATCGTGGCCGGCGAACCGATCTCTGTGGTCGAAGAGCCTTGTATGCTCTTCACTTTCGCCGATCTCGATGCCCGGCGAAAAGCGCAAAATGCCCTGCGCCAGAGCGAGGAACGCTTTTCCAAATCCTTCAAGCTTTCACCAGCACCTGCTGCCGTTTCTAGGTTGGACGACTTCGTCTTTACCGAAGTCAACGATGCGTTTCTGCAAGTCTCCGGTTACAGCGCGACCGAGATTACCGGCCGCACGGCAAGCGATCTTCGCCTGTGGGAAGACGTCGCTGCACGCCGTGCTCTGGAGGAAAAGCTGCGCGACAATATTTTCGTTCGCAACGAAACCCTGCGCATGCGTCAGAAGGATGGCGGCATGGCCGATTGCCTTGTTTCCGCCGAACGGGTTGAAATCAATGACGAGCAATGCGTCATCTGGGCGCTTCAGGATGTGACCGAACGCAGGCGTAGCGAAGCGCAATTGGTAGAAGCCATCGAGAGTGTAATGGCCGACACGTCGTGGTTCAGCCGTTCCATCGTCGATCGCCTGGCAACACTCAAACACCAGTCAACGGCGGCACCCACGGCGCAATTGATGGAACTGAGTGACCGAGAGCGGGAAATTTTGGGCCTTATCTGCAACGGACAAAGTGACGCTGAGATGGGAGAGACGCTGCATCTTTCCAAGAACACCATCCGCAATCACATCGCGTCCCTTTACGGCAAGATCGGCGTTAACCGGCGCGCTGCGGCAGTGATCTGGGCGCGCGAGCGAGGCTTCACCGGAGTGACGGAAGCCAAGGCCAAGACTAAAAAATAATCTAAAATTAGACAGAATTCGGTAAAAAAGGTCATTTTCTACCAATTCGAATAGTACTTCCCGCTCTGCAAAAGCTTGGTTTGCGGCTGTATCTCCTGTGGCATGGCGTTGGCTCCCACCGACGCCGGATGATTAAGAACACAGTCTTAGGAAGGATACATCATGGATAAGAACCGTATCGAAGGTGCCGCCAAGGAACTGAAGGGCACGATCAAGCAGGCAGCCGGAAAGCTGACGGGCAACAAGAAGCTGGAAGCCGAGGGCCGGGGCGAAAAACTCGCTGGCGAAGTGCAGGGCACCGTTGGCAAGGGCGTCGATGCCGTCAAGGGCGCGCTGAAGTAAGCGTTAATCCACCAATCCGGCCTGCCACCGCTGGCAGGTCGGATCATAGGAGGCAATCCCGCCATGTTTTTTCCCGTCGTCTCAGCGCCATCAGCACCATCTTCTGGCCAGTGTGCAACCAGTGCCGCGATCAAATCGTTATTGGCCTACGCACACGGTCTAGAAGATTGTCAGATCGACGTTGAGGTATCCTTTGGTATCGTCACACTCACCGGCAAAGCATCATGCAACGCCGCCGTGGACAAGGCGATAGGGATTGCCGCCGACGTCTCATCAAGGCCCGTCTTCAGCGACATCGATGTGCGCGAGACTTGCCTGACCCCACCCATACCGCCCGCCTTAGACCTCAAAAAGGATCGAAAGACATCCGGCAAAATTATTCACATGAAAAGAGAGACAAAATGAAAAAGACACTCATCCTCGCGCTTGCTGGCGCAATGGCCATGACTTCTGCCGCTTCTGCTGCCAGCATGCATCACAACCGCAAGCCTGCTGAAAAGGTGGTCTCACAGCCGAAGCAGCGCCTTGGCACACTGTCGTGCGAAGTCGCAGGCGGCATCGGCCTTCTGGTCGGCTCCAGCCGCGCGGTTGACTGCCAGTTCAAGCAGCGCACCGGTAAGGTGGAACGCTACACCGGCACAATCGGCAAGCTCGGCCTTGACGTCGGCGTCACCGGAAAGTCCTATCTCAGCTGGATCGTCGTCAACACCGAACCGACAACAATCGGTCAGGGCAGCCTTGCAGGCACCTATGTCGGTGCATCTGCCCGCGCTTCGGTTGGCGTCGGCCTTGGAGCCAACGCACTCGTTGGAGGCAACAACAAGAACTTCGGTTTGCAGCCACTAAGTGCCGAGGCTGGCCTTGGGCTGAATGTAGCAGCTGGCGTATCGCGCCTGCAGCTGCGCACAGCAAGGTAAGTACAACGATGGACACGCATGGCACATACCGTGCCATGCGTGTCCATAATACTACCTCCGGGATATCGCATTCACTCAGCCACTTTTCCCCTCAATCAGTTCCATTGGCCAAATCTTGCGTTTGATCGCGTCGGGATAATGCGACTGATAGTCTGGCATGATCGAAAGCAGACTTTCTGCAAGGTTGATGCCGAGATCGCGCAGAGACAAGCTGAAGCAGGTGAGGCTTGGCTGTAGGAACTGCGCCTGCGAGCTCTGCCTGCCGATGATGGCGATGTCCTTTCCGGGTATCAGCCCAACCTCCTCCAAGCCACGATAAAGCCCGGTCACCAGCGTCTCGTTGACGAGGACGACGGCGGTTGGGCGGACGTCACAAGCCATGATCTGCTGCGCAACACCATAGCCCCCCGTTTCACTCGGCTTGGCGCGGAAGATATGATTATCTGCGAGAGCCAGCCCGTGCTTGCCAAGAACGTCACGAGCACGCTCGACGAACAGATGACCGAGATTGAGATCGCCATGTGGCCAGATCAGGCCAATGTGCCGGTGGCCGCTCTTCACCAATCGCTCAATGGCGACTTCCGCCATGCCCTCGAAATCCAGATCGATCCAGGGTTGGCCGACATCAGTCTGGCTTCGTCCCAAAGTTATGAAAGGGATATCGTGGCGGGCGAGCAGCTGAAACCTTGCGTCGTGAAGACGGGTGGCAGAGAGAATGATGGCGTCGGCAAAGCCGCGTGCCACGACACGCTGGAGATAAGCGTCCGGGTCCTCGTCGGATGAACAGAGCAGCGCCACCAGATCGAGCTTATGTCGCGCGAACACCGTCTGCACGCCGTCAAAGACACTCATGAAGAACGTGTCACCCTGGCCGGTGATTTCCGGGCCGGTCTGCATCATGAAACCGATGACGCCAGTCGTGCCTTTGCGCAAGGAACGTCCCGATTGGTTGGCAACATAGCCCAATCTGTCGGCCGCTTCGAGAACACGGCGTCGGGTTTCTTCATTGACATCAGTCTTTCCATTTAGGGCACGTGAAACCGTACCAATAGAAATATCAAGATATTCTGCCAGTTGGCGAATGCCTTTCATGAAGTGCCTTTCCACGGCTCTTAAAGCGATTTCGCAAACAGTATTGACAAAAATGGGCTGCTGTCCATAGTGTCGTAAACGTTTACGGAAAACCGGAAGAGGAGTTTCGGTTGCCGTAGGAGGAGGATTTCAGTGACATACAATGCCGTTTTGTGTGGATGCGGAGCTATGGCCAAAGGCTGGCTCCGAGCGTTGCAGGCCACACCACAAATGCAAGAGGCTGTCAGGGTCGTTGGCCTAGTCGATCTGGACCGAGCGACAGCCGAGGCGCTTGCTGCCGAGTTCAATATTCGGAACGCCGTTATCGGCACGGATCTTGAGACCGTTCTAACGGAAACCAAGCCGGATATTCTCTTTGACGTGGTTATTCCTGTTGCTCGCCACTCCGTTGTCAAAACCGGTCTGGCGCACGGTTGCCACGTGCTGAGCGAGAAGCCGATGGCGACGTCTATGGAAGAAGCAGAAGATTTGCGCCGTGCCGCCGAGGATGCGGGCCGCATTCACGCCGTTGTTCAAAACAGACGGTTCATTGCAGGCGTGCGCCGTATGCACCGTTTGGTGGAGAGCAGCGTTATCGGCCAAGTGACCGGCATCCACTGCGATTTCTTTCTTGGCCCACACTTTGGTGGTTTTCGGGAGAAAATGGACAATGTCCTGCTTCTCGATATGGCCATTCATACCTTCGATGCCGCACGTTTCGTTTCGGGCAAGTCACCGCTATCGGTCTATTGCGTCGAAACCAATCCGGCGGGTTCGTGGTACGCTCACGGCGCGGCGGCCAATGCCATATTCCGCTTGTCCGACGATGTCGTCTTTACCTATCGCGGGTCCTGGTGTGCCGAGGGTGAACGCACAAGCTGGGAAAGCGCATGGCGGATTGTCGGTTCGAAGGGCATGCTGACGTGGGATGGTGAGGAGACCTTCAAGGCCGCCGTCGCAGGAAACGAGCTCGGCCTTCTCCACGGTTTCACACCCGTCGATGTCCCGCCGCTTGATAACGATGAGGAAACCCATGGCCACGCCAGCGTCATTGCCGATTTCCTCGATGCTGTCAGCACGGGACGCGAACCCGAGACGGTCAGTCATGACAACATCAAAAGCCTGGCGATGGTCCTTGGTGCGATTGTAAGCGCCAAGTCGGGCCAACCCGTCGATATTGCAGCATAAGGACAACGACAGTGAGCAATCTACAAGGACAATCCATTCGCATCGGCACCATGGTCAGCGCCACCAAAGGACAGGCTGCGGAGCGTATCGCGCAGATCGCTGATATGGGATTTGAGAGTTTCGAGCCGTTTTTCTGGCAGACGACCAATGGTCAGGACATCGCTGATCTCGGCAAGCGTTGCCGCGATTCCATCGGCGATCGCGACATCACGATCTCGACCATCGGCATGTTCGGCAATCCGCTGGAAGAAACCGATATGGACCTTCAGACCTTGCAAGGCTGGAAGGATTGCATCGACAACGCGCACCATTTCGGCGCAACCTGCGTTGCCGGTTTCACCGGTCGCATCCGCAACAAGCCGCTGACTGACAGCCTGCCGCGTTACAAGCAGGTGTGGAGCGAACTTGCCAAACGCGCGGCGGACAAGGGCGTGAAGATCGCCTTCGAGAACTGTGCAATGGACGGCAACTGGGCGACGGGCGACTGGAACATTGCCCACAATCCCGACGCCTGGGAACTCATCTTCAACGAGACACCAGACGACAACATCGGTCTCGAATGGGAACCCTGCCACCAGATGGTCTATCTGATCGACCCTCTGCCACAAATCCGCAAATGGGCTTCGAAAATCTTCCACGTTCACGGCAAGGATGCGACCATTCGCTGGGACGTTATTCGCGAACACGGCATTTTCGGCAAGCATCCCTTCGTGTTCATGCGCACACCTGGCTTTGGTGACAGCAACTGGACGGACATTATTTCCGAGTTGCGTCTGGCGGGCTGGTCCGGCTCGATCGACATCGAAGGCTGGCATGATCCGGTCTACCGGGATGCGTTGGAAATGACCGGGCAGGTCCACGGCCTCAACCACTTGAAGCAAGCCCGTGGCGGCAGTTTCGTCGTCGATCCGGTATAATTTGAAGGCGACATAGCGGTGTGGAGGAGGTCCAGCCGCGATACATGAGAATTCTGGATAACCACAAAGGAGGAGACTATGGGTATCCGCAAATACACGATTGCTGTGGCAACGGCGCTTGTCACCAGCGTTTCATTGTTTGGACTGAACGCGCAGGCAGAGGACGTCAAGCTAACACTATGGTCGCTTGACCGCGACATTCAGCCTGCGCCCAATCTCATCAAGGAATTCAACGCGCAGAAAAACGGCATCCAGATCGAGTATCGCCAGATACAGTTCGATGATGTGGTAAGCGAGGCCATGCGCGCCTATTCGACCGGCAACGCGCCTGACATCATCACCATCGACAATCCCAATCACGCCATGTTCGCATCGAGAAAAGCCTTCGTCGACCTGACGGACATGATCGCCAAGTCTACGGTTATCAAGCCAGAGAATTATTTCCCCGGTCCCCTCGCCTCCGCTACGTGGGACGGAAAATATTACGGCGTGCCGAAAGCCACCAATACGATTGCGCTCTATTACAACAAGGATCTGTTCAAGGCTGCTGGTCTGGACCCGGAAAAGCCACCGCAGACCTGGGATGAGTTACTGGAAACAGCAAAGAAGCTGACGGATCCATCCAAGAACGTCTACGGCATTACCTTCTCGGCCAAGGCCAATGAGGAAGGCACGTTCCAGTTCCTGCCCTGGGCACAAATGGGTGGAGCCACATACAAGTCCATCAACAGCGATGGTGCTGTCCGCGCGCTGACAATCTGGAAGCAATTGCTTGATGGAAAGATGGCATCGCCTGATACGTTGACGCGCAGCCAGTGGGATGCGACCGCAACATTCAATGCGGGCAATGCCGCTATGGCCATTTCCGGCCCCTGGGAAATCGACCGCATGTTGACGGACGCCAAGTTCGACTGGGGAACAGCGTTGCTGCCGGTGCCACAACAAGGGGCCGAACGTTCGTCCGCCATGGGCGATTACAACTGGGCGATTTTCTCCAATACCAAACATCCCGAAGAGGCCTTCAAGGCGCTTGAGTTCTTCGCCTCCAAGGATGTGACAATGTACAAGGATTTCGGCCAGATCCCCGCCCGTTCCGACGTGCCGATCCCGCCAACCGGCAATGCGCTGAAGGATTCAGCGCTGAAGACCTTCGTGGAGCAGCTGAAATACGCCAAGCCACGCGGCCCATCGCCGGAATGGCCGAAGATTTCCAAGGCCATTCAGGATGCCATCCAAGCGGCATTGACCGGCCAGATGGAGCCAAAGGCTGCGCTCGATCAGGCTGCCGAGAAGATCAAGCTGATCGACGGCTAGGCTCTCGCACTTGCTTCAAGAAACCGATGGCACGCGTGCCATCCACCTTTTCCTCCCGGAGAGAACTGCTTGACACTTCGGTGTCGGGCAGTTCTCCACCGGCGCACATGAGGCTTCCATGAAAAGGATTATCTCCAGCATCACGGATGGACGTGGCTTCGACATCGGTCTGGTCGGCGTGCCCTTTGCGTTTCTGTTCATCCTGGCCGGTCTGCCCTTGCTCTACAATATTCTGATGAGCTTTCAGGAAGTGGACATGTTCAGTCTGGGAAGCATCATCCGGCCATTCGTGGGCTTCAAGAATTACATCGACCTCTTCAAGCAGCCTGAAACCCTGCCAATTCTCTACAACACCGTCATATTCGTCGTCGGCTCCATAGCCGGGCAGTTTCTTGTCGGCTTTGGCCTTGCGCTGTTTTTCTGGATAAACTTTCCGGGCTCGTCCTGGCTACGCGGCCTGTTTCTGGTGTCCTGGGTTATGCCCGGTCTGGTGGTCGGCGCTATCTGGAACTGGATACTGTCAGGTGATTTCGGCGTGCTGAATTTCCTCCTGCGCGAAAGCGGCCTGATCGACAGCAATATATTCTGGCGCTCCGACCCGAATTTCTCCCTTTGGGCCGTTGTGTTGGCCAATATATGGCTCGGCACTTCCTTCAATATGATCCTGCTATCGGTTGGATTATCGTCCATTCCCGGCGACCTTTATGAGGCGGCAGAGCTTGATGGTGCCAATGCCTGGCAGCGGTTCTGGACGATCACATTGCCGATGATGCGCTCCACGATAGGCGCGATCATTTCGCTCGGCTTGATCTTTACCCTGCAACAGTTCGATCTCTTCGCCGCCATTACCGATGGCGGGCCAAACAACTCATCCAACGTCGCACAATATTGGGCCTGGGATCTTTCCTTCCGGCAATATGACTTTGGCAAAGGCGCGACGATCTCGGTCATTATGACCGTGTTCGTGATGTTTGCAGCAATCGTCTATGTGCGCTCGACACGTCATGAGGTGCGCGGATGACTGAAACCTCTCGAAATCGCATGATGCTCGCTATCGCCATCTTCATGGCAGCGATCTATCTCTTTCCTCTTTACTGGATGTACATCACGGCGCTGAAAACCGGCTCCGAAATGTTTGCCAGCCCGCCAAGCTTCTGGCCATCGACAGCACAGTGGAACACGTTCGTCTATGTCTGGGAAAGCCGGAACATGGGCCGCTATCTCTGGAACTCGACACTGATCGCCTTCGGCTCTGTGGCGCTGATCGCCGTTCTCGGCACCGGCTGCGCCTATGTTCTGGCGCGTTACCGCAATAACTGGGTGGACATCGGGCTGTTCCTCATATTGATGCTACAGGTTCTTCCGGCATCCCTGATGATCACGCCAATCTTCGTCGGCTTTTCGCAGATCGGCTTGCTGGACTATCCGCGCTTTGCCGTCATTCTGGCGATTGCGGCAAAGAGCATGCCCTTCTTCGTTGTGCTGGTTCGAGCCACCTTCATGGCCGTGCCGATGGAGCTTGAGGAGGCGGCGCTGGTCGATGGCAATTCCCGCATCGGCGCTTTCTTCAACATCGTGCTGCCGCTTGCCCGCAATGGCATTCTCGTCAGCGCCATCCTCATCTTCATGCAGGCATTCGGAGAGTTCGTCTATTCCAAATCGATGATCCAGAATGTCGAGTTGCAGCCCGCAAGCGTCGGCCTCAACTCCTTCATGGGTCCAAACACCAGCGAATGGAACAACATCATGGCCTATGCCACCATGTATGTGACCCCGATCCTTGCCATTTTCGTCCTATTGCAGCGCCGCATCGTTTCCGGCCTCACATCGGGAGCTCTCAAGTGACCAACCAAATCGAATTGTCAGGCGTCAACAAATATTACGGTGCCTATCACGCGCTGAAAGACATCGACCTCACCATCCGCAAAGGTGCCTTCGTCGCGCTCGTCGGGCCATCCGGCTGCGGCAAGTCTACGCTGCTGCGCTCGCTCGCCGGACTGGAGTCGATTTCGGCGGGTGATCTTGTGATCGCCGGCGAGCGCATGAACAACGTGCCGCCGCGAAAGCGCGACCTGGCCATGGTGTTTCAGTCCTACGCGCTCTACCCGCACATGACGGTCGAGGAAAATCTGACCTACAGCTTGCGCATTCGCGGGACCAAAAAGGCAGAAGCCAGAAAAGCGGCAGAGGATGTGGCGGCCATTACCGGCCTGTCAGACCTCTTGCATCGCTATCCACGGGAGTTGTCCGGCGGACAGCGCCAACGCGTCGCGATGAGCCGTGCCATTATCCGCAACCCCAAAGCCTTCCTGTTCGACGAGCCCTTGTCCAACCTGGATGCCGCCTTGCGCGTCCATATGCGTAAGGAAATCAGAGCGCTTCATGACAGGCTTGGCGCGACATCGGTCTATGTCACGCATGACCAGATCGAAGCGATGACGATGGCCGACCATGTTGTTGTCATGCGCCAGGGCGTGATCGAGCAGCAGGGACAGCCTCTCGAGCTCTACGACCGACCCGTGAACCGGTTCGTTGCAGGCTTTATCGGTTCGCCCGCCATGAACTTCATTCCGGCAACGGCGGGGCCAGATGGTAAAAGCCTCATTCTCGACCTTGGCCAGCCACAGACCGTCAGTCTGGAGCGTGCCATTCCCGCCAACCGCAAACTTGTGGTGGGCTTGAGACCCGAGCATCTGACAATTGCTGAAAGCAATGATGGTGCGCTGAAGGTACCGGTGGCGCTAGTGGAATCGACTGGCTCCACGAGCTACGTCACCACGGCATCGACACCTGAATGTGTGGTGGTGGTAAACGGACGCGTTCCGATAAGTGGCGGGCAAACCATCGGCCTGGATTTTGCGCAGGAGCATATTCACCTGTTCGATGCCGATACGGGCATGCGGATTGAATGACGAAAGCGTGCCAAGCGAAATGCACTCGTTTTCGCCAAAGAGAGGCCGTCCTCACTGTTAGGCTGAATGAACGTCACCGAAAGAAAGCAAGCGCTACGCCTGCACAGGCATTGGAACAAAACCGCGCCCAAACTGTTGTCAGATCAATGCCGAGAACTGCACAGATACGGTGTAAGATGGATTTGAATCCAATATACGACGCTCCGACCCCGTTATCGTCAGATGATCTTGAAGAGATCGATCGGTTTCATACCGCATGGTGCGAGGAAAACGGTGTCGACAAAACTGACGTCAAGGCCGTAGAAATCGCGTCGGCGCTCATTAGCTGGTATTCCACCAGTCCCGCATATCGCATGCGCGCAAAACTTGACCACCCACCTGTTCTGCCAGATTCCGAGCATATCGAAAAACTTCTACACCAGTTGAAGTAGTTTTTGCCTAGTTCTCTAGGCTCAGGACTCATAAAATCAGAGCCAGAAGATAACAGCGGCGGCGATGCAAATGCTTGAGAAGAAGGTATGTGCGCAGCGATCGTAACGTGTGTGGATGCGCCTCCAGTCCTTTAGCTTGCCGAACATGTTCTCGATTTTGTGGCGTTTCCTGTAGAGAACAGGATCGTGCGGGACGGGCACTTTCCGGTTGGACCTTGAAGGGATGCAGGCGTCGATCTTGCGCTCGGCTAAGGCAGCGCGAAACCAGTCGGCGTCATAGCCC
>NZ_FMUD01000045.1:0-38682 GCF_900100825.1 Agrobacterium sp. DSM 25558
CTGCCGAAGGCCAGGACGTTGCTGGCGGACAAGGGCTATGACGCCGACTGGTTTCGCGCTGCCTTAGCCGAGCGCAAGATCGACGCCTGCATCCCTTCAAGGTCCAACCGGAAAGTGCCCGTCCCGCACGATCCTGTTCTCTACAGGAAACGCCACAAAATCGAGAACATGTTCGGCAAGCTAAAGGACTGGAGGCGCATCCACACACGTTACGATCGCTGCGCACATACCTTCTTCTCAAGCATTTGCATCGCCGCCGCTGTTATCTTCTGGCTCTGATTTTATGAGTCCTGAGCCTAATCCCCGTCAGCGCCATTCTGCTGGGCTCTCTGGTGCTGGGCGAACAACTGGAAGCAAAACACTTCATCGGCATGGTGATGATTGCTGGGGGGCTGGTGGCGATTGACGGGCGGGTGTTTCGCAAAAAAACATCCGAGCAGGTGCTGTGACAGCAGCAGTATAAATCGATGGCTACCCCGCAATCAGCGCCAGCCACTCATCTTCATCCATGGTCTGCACGCCAAGCTCGCGCGCCTTGTCCAGCTTGGAACCCGCGCCCGGCCCCGCCACCACATAGTCGGTCTTCTTTGAGACGGAACCAGCCACCTTGGCACCGAGGCTTTCGGCGCGGGCCTTTGCTTCATCGCGGGTGAATTTCTCTAGCGAGCCGGTGAAGACCACGGTCTTGCCCGCCACCGGGCTGCCTTCCGTCGTCGGCTTTTCCGCCTCCTTCGGGCGAAGCTCTTTCATCAGCCGGTCGATAACGTCGAGGTTGCGCGGTTCCTTGTAGAATTCCACGATAGCCCGGGCCACGACTTCGCCAATGCCGTCGATGCTGTTGAGTTCGCCCCACGCATCACCGGTCGGGTCGGAGGCGGCTTTCATGGCTTCCTCGAAATGTTCGTAGGTGCCGTAGGTCCGCGCCAGAAGCTTTCCCGTGGTTTCCCCCACATGGCGAATGCCCAGCGCGAAGATCAGGCGGTGGAGATCGATCTCACGGCGCGCATCAATGGCATCGAACAGCTTTTTGACGCTGGTTTTGCCGAAGCCATCGATGTTTTCCAGCTTGGTGAGATGCGACTGTTCCTGCCGCGCCTTCAGCGTGAAAATATCGGGTGCGGTCTTGATAGACAGCGCCGGGTCTTCGCTTTCGAAGAAGAAATCGACCTGCTTGGTGCCGAGACCTTCGATATCGAAGGCATTGCGCGAGACGAAATGCTTGAGATGCTCTTTTGCTTGTGCAGAACAGGCAAAACCGCCCGTGCAGCGGGTGACGGAATCGAGCTTGCCGGTTTTTTCGTTGCGCTCACGCACCGCGTGACTGCCGCAGACCGGGCACTGCTTCGGAAACTCGTAGGGCCTCGAACCGGCATCACGCTTTTCGAGCAGCACATCCAGCACCTGCGGAATAACGTCCCCCGCCCGCTGCACGATGACGGTGTCGCCCACACGAATATCATGCCCCTCGGGACGAATACGTTCGCCATTGTTGCCGATACCTTCGATATAATCGGCATTGTGCAGCGTCGCGTTGGTCACGACCACGCCCCCGACCGTGATCGGGGTCAGCCGCGCAACCGGCGTCAAGGCACCGGTGCGGCCCACCTGTATCTCGATCTTTTCAACGGTCGTGAAAGCCTGTTCCGCCGGAAACTTGTGCGCGGTCGCCCAGCGCGGGCTGCGGGAGCGGAAGCCGAGGCGCTCCTGCAAATCCAGACGGTCCACCTTGTAGACGACACCGTCGATATCGTAATCGAGATCAGGTCGCGCGATGCCGATTTCCTGATAATGTTCAATCAGTTGCTGGCCGGACGTGAATCGCTTCATGAACGAGTTGACCGGAAAGCCCCATTCCCTGAACTTTTCCACGATGCCGAATTGCGTGTCTGCAATACGGACCGCCTGACCACCATTGGAGACCTCGCCCAATGCATAGGCGAAGAAACGCAGCTTGCGCTTGGCGGTCACATTCGCATCCAGCTGCCTGAGCGAACCGGATGCCGTGTTACGCGGATTGACATAGGTCTGCTTGCCATCGGCTTCCATCTGCGCGTTCAGCGCCAGAAAATCGCTCTTGGCCATATAGACTTCGCCGCGCACCTCCACCACGTCAGGCACGCCCTTGGGCAAGTCGTTGGGGATTTCCTTGATCGTCAGGATATTGGCGGTCACATTTTCGCCCGTCGTGCCGTCGCCCCGCGTCGCCGCCGTCTTCAGCTTGCCGTTCTCATAGCGGATCGACATGGAGAGACCGTCGATCTTGGGCTCAGCCGTAAAGGCAATCGAATCATCCGGCAGGTTGCCCAGGAACCGATAGACCGACGCCACGAAATCGCGCACGTCATCATCGGAAAAGGCATTGTCCAGAGAGAGCATGGGTCGGGCGTGGACGATGGGCGCGAATGTCGCCAGTGGCGCAGAGCCGACCTTCTTCGATGGACTATCCGCCCTCACCAGATCGGGAAACGCAGCCTCGATAGCGTCGTTGCGGCGCTTCAGCGCGTCATATTCGGCGTCCGAAACCTCCGGCGCATCCTTGCCATGGTAGAGCGCATCATGCCGCGCAAGCTCGGCTGCCAGAAAGGCCAGCTCGGCAGACGCCTCAAGCTCGGACAGTTTTTCCACCGGGGTTTGATCTTGGGACATTGGGCAGGCCTCGCGCATGAACAGAATTTGTTTTTAACGAAGGCGGGCCACTTTTCAACGTCCGGCATTGCGGTAATCTGAAAATCGGGAGTGAATCACACGGGGATCATACGCATGGACTTCATGACGCTTATCGCCTTCGCCGCCGCCTTCTTCGTTTTTGCAGCCAGTCCCGGCCCCGATAATATGACCATCGTCGCCCGCACCATCACCCATGGCGCGGCATCCGGCCTCGCTTATGGCGCGGGTACGGTCGCTGGCATCCTGATTTTCCTGACGCTGGCCGCCTTCGGCCTGTCCATTCTTGCAGCCGAAATGGGGACATTGATGACGGTCCTGCGCTACGCAGGTGCCGCTTATCTGATCTGGATGGGCATCAAATTATGGACGGCAGAACCCGTCGTACCTGATCTTCAATCTGTCAAAGCGCGCGGCAATCTGTTGTCGATCTTCGCAACCGGCATGGCCCTCAATCTCGGCAATCCCAAAATGCCACTGTTCTATGTCGCATTGCTGCCGAACGTGGTGGGAGCCTCACTGACGGTTGATCATCTAGCCGTATTGGCTGGCGTAATTCTCTGCGTGGAAGCCATCGTCATCGGTGGCCACGTAGCACTTGCCGTACGCGCCCGCACGTTACTGCGGTCACCCAAAATCGTGAGGCGCGTTAATCGCACAGCGGGTGGTGTGATGATCGGTTCAGGGGTGGCTGTCGCCGTCAGCCGTTAGTCTTTGGCCGCCAGCAAACGTGCTGCCGCCGCCCTCGCCTCATCCGTTACCGAAGCACCGGCCAGCATGCGGGCAATTTCCTCGGTGCGGTGTTCGGGCTGCATGGTAGTGACGCGGGTGGCGATGCGCTCGGTGCCATCGCCCGATGGTCCTTTGGAGATGAGCAAGTGCGTCGCGGCGCGGGCTGCGACCTGTGGCGCGTGGGTCACGGACAGAACCTGCACGGTTTTCGACAGACGTCTCAGCCGCTGGCCGATGGCATCTGCCACAGCACCACCGACGCCGGTGTCGATTTCATCGAAAACCAGCGTGGGTGCGGACCCACGATCCGCAAGCGCAACCTTCAGCGCCAGCAGGAAGCGCGAAAGCTCGCCGCCCGATGCCACTTTCATGATTGGGCCGGGGCGCGTGCCGGGGTTGGTCTGAACATGGAATTCCACGACATCGATGCCGTCAGCCGTGCCGGAAGACGCATCGCTGCTGACTTCCACGGTGAATCGCGCGCGCTCCAGCTTCAAGGCAGGAAGCTCGGCCATCACAGCCTCGGAAAGAGCCGAGGCCGCATTGTGACGTTTTTCTGAGAGTGAAAGGGCGGCCCGGTCGAAATCCGTTTTCACGACGCCCAGATGCTTTTCCAGCTGTGCAAGCTTTTCCTCGCCCGCATCCAAATCGGCGAGATCGGCGACCATGCGTTCGGCCAAGGCCGGAAGCTCGGTGACGGGAACGGAATATTTGCGGGCAGCGGCGCGCAGGCCAAACAGGCGCTCCTCGACGCGTTCCAGTTCGCGCGGATCGAACTCGGTGCGGCGCAGAGCCGCTTCGACTTCCATCTGCGCGTTGGAAAGGTTGTCGAGTGCCGCATCCAGCAACTGCACGGTTTCTTCCAGCAGGCCCGGCGCTTCGTGGCTCTTGCGCTCCAGACGGCGCATCATGGACGCGATGACGGGCACAGGCGAAGCATTACCGTTCAGGAAGTCGCTTGCCTCAGCGATGTCACCGGCGATGCGCTCGGATTTCTGCATGACGGCGCGACGCTCGGCCAACTCGTCTTCTTCGCCATCCATCGGTGCCAGAATCTCAAGCTCTTCGACGGAGGAGCGCAGATAATCCGCCTCACGCGCCGCGGCCTCCACCTTGGCGCGGTGAACCTTCAGGCCACGCTCGGCATCTTTCCATGTGCGGTAGAGCGACTGAACGGACACGACCTCGTCCGTCAAACCGGCAAAAGCATCCAGCAGGGTGCGATGCGCATTGGTATCGACAAGCGCACGGTCGTCATGCTGGCCGTGGATTTCCACCATATGCTGGCCAAGCTGGCGCATCAATTGAACGGAAACGGCCTGATCGTTGACATAGGCCTTGGTACGGCCATCGGCGGATTGAACGCGACGGAAAATCAGATCGCCATCGTCATCCAACCCATTGTCGCGCAGCAAAAGGCGCGCCGGGTGCTGCATATCGACTTCGAAGGTGGCGGTGACCTGCCCCTTGTCTTCGCCGTGGCGCACAAGGCCGCCATCGCCACGCCCGCCAAGGGCGAGCGACAGACTATCGAGAAGAATGGATTTGCCCGCGCCCGTTTCGCCGGTCAGCACAGAAAGGCCGGCCTCGAACCCTAGGTCGAGCCGTTCGATCAGAACGATGTCGCGGATCGATAGCTGGACCAACATGTCTTATGCTCTGTTCTCAGGCACCCACGAGCTTCTTGCCAGCGCGGGAAATCCAGGATTCCTTGTTTTCTCGTGGCTCAAGCCCCTGCCCCTTCAACAGCTTGTACGAATCACCGTACCACTGGCTGTCAGGATAGTTGTTGCCGAGAACCGCAGCCGCCGTTTGCGCCTCGTCCACCAGACCCATGGCATAATAGGCCTCGGTCAGACGTGCCAAAGCTTCTTCGATCTGGTTGGTGTTCTGGTACTGCTCAACGACGATGCGGAAGCGCGACACGGCAGCAAGATATTCCTTGCGCTCGAGATAATAACGGCCAACCTGCATTTCGCGACCAGCGAGCTGGTCACGCGCGAAGCGGATTTTCGCCTGCGCGTCCGGCACGTATTCCGAGGTTGGATAATCGGTAACGACCTTGTTCATCGCTTCGATCGTGCGCTGTGCAGCGCGCTGATCCTGCGTCACGTCGGCAATCTGCTTGGAATAGGCAAGGCCGATCATATACTGAACGTAGGCGGCATCTTTCGCGCGGGGATATTGCTTGAGGAAGCGCGCACCGGACGCGATCGCCACTTCGTTCTTGTTCTGGCGCGTGGCGATGAAGGTGTTCATGACGAGAGCCTTCTGGCCCCATTCCGTAAACGGATATTGCTTGTCAATGGCCGAGAACTTACGACCGGCTTCGGTCATGTTGCCGGCATTCATGTTGGCAAGGCCCTGCTTGTAAAGCACGTCAGGCGGATCAGTCTCGACGCCAAGCTTGGTAATGTCGATGTCAGGGTCAGACTGGCAAGACGTTACCAGCGTTCCGGCGCCAATCAGCATCAGCGATACGAGTGCTCCTCGTACCGTTCCATTCATTGCACCAGACACTACACGCTTCATTCGTCAGTTCCCACTTCCTGCGTAAATACAGAACATCGGCTTTTACAAAGGCGTTTCTAGCCATAAAAGCGTCCGCAGGGCAACGCAATGATGACGCAATAACGCATTTTTATGGCGCGGCACCCTGTAGTCGATGATTATATTCGGCCCACATACGAAAAAGCCGCCCCAGTGGACGGCTCTAGTTTCTATAAACTCTCGATCATGCAGACCAGGGAGCGAACTCAAGCTGCTGTACGGGCACGAATTCACGTGCACGAACAACGGGGCTGCGCACCGCCGGTGCCTCGACGATTTCATAGGCAGAGGGGTCGCTGAGCAGTGCCTTCAACGCGTTAGCATTGACCTTGTGACCACCGCGATAGGAGCGGTAGCAACCGATGAACTGAGCGCCGGCAAGAGCCAGGTCGCCAACGGCATCCAGCGTCTTGTGACGGACGAACTCATCCTTCGCGTAACGCAGGCCTTCCATGTTGATGACCGTGTTGTCGTCGGAAATCACGACCGAGTTTTCCAGCGAAGAACCCAGCGCATAACCGGCAGCCCAAAGGCGCTCGACATCACGCATGAAGCCGAAGGTCCGGGCGCGCGAAAGCTCGTTCTTGAAGGTATCTGGTGTCAGGTCGCCCTTCCAAATCTGGCGACCGATCAGCGGCGTGTCGAAATCGATCTCGACTTCAAAGCGCGTACCGTCATAGGGGCGGAACTCGGCCCAGGATGCGGATGCTTCGATACGAACGGGCTTCACAACGCGAATGTAACGGCGCTTCACGCCAAGATTTGTGATGCCGACTGATTCGATAGCTTCGATGAAAGGCATCGAGCTACCGTCCATGATCGGAACTTCAGGACCATCGACCTCAACGATGAGATTGTCGATTCCCATGGCGTAGATGCCAGCCATGACATGTTCGACGGTCGAGATGGACTGTGGCAGCGAACGACCGAGAACCGTGCAGAGATCCGTATTGCCGACATTGGCGGAAACGGCCTTCAGCTCGGTGGTGTTGCCATTCTCATGCTGGCGGCTGAAAACGATGCCTGTGCCGGCTTCCGCAGGCTGAAACGTCATGGATACCGGGTTGCCCGAGTGAACGCCAATGCCCTTGAGCTGAACGGAGTTGGCGATCGTTGTCTGGAAACCGAGCAGTCCGATGGTCATGCGAGTAAAGCCTTTTCATGTGGACCTGCCCGATATACCGGCGTGATCCAAATTTCAACCGAGGGGGATAAACAGCGGCTGTCCCGCGTCACGTCCTCGTCTCATGGTCATACATACGCACAGTCCGGCGCTATCTCAAATCACTGTTGATTTCGTTTTGTAACAGACTCAAAGCTTTGAAAAAGCTAATTTAAAAGCTTCCGATGAAAGTCTTTTAAGACAGCGATACCCGGGCCTTTAAGACCCGGGTATCGCCTTGATCGAGAATCAAAAGATCAGTTGGACTGGCGGCGCAGGAAGGCCGGAATTTCAAGCTGATCGTCTTCGTGCTGGCTGGCAGACGACGGTGTCTGACGGCCATGATCGTCCAGATTGCCACGACGCGGTGCGTACATGCTGGCTTCCTGAGACAGCGGGCGACGCTGCTGCGGAGCCATGCTTGGTGCATCCATCATGTCGGAAGGAACGGTTTCTTCCTCGTCACGGCGACCGAGCGAATTGGTGATCCGCTTCAGAAGACCCATCGGGCCACGCTCTTCTGGCACGGCAGATGCCGGGTGGGCGCGGTGATCCATCTCGGCTTTGACGACCGGAGGGAAATCCTCGACCTTTGGCATACGGACCGGCTCAGGCGCACGGGCGACCGGGGCTGGCTCATGGTAAACAGGCGCTGGTGCCTGCATGCGAGGAGCAGGTGCTGCCATCTGTTCCGGTGCATGGTAGACAGGCGCAGGCGCGGTGTGCACCGGTGCTGCGGGGCGAGCAGCAACCGGTGCTTCCGCTGGAGCGGCTGCGAACAGCTTGCTCTGAGGACGGAATTCGGCTTCTGCCTGGGCCTGACGGAGACGCTGTTCAGCGGCCGCCAGTGCCAGTTCGCGTTCCATGTCGGCTTCGCGAATGGTCTGGGCAATAGGGTCTACGGTCGACTTTGGTGCCTGCATGACTGGGGCAGGCTGAACTGCGGCCGGAGCAGAAGCAACGGCCGCGGAAGGACGGATAAGTGGCTTTGCAGCCGCAGCCTGGCGCAGTTCTTCTGCGTTGCGTTCCATCTGGCCAGGAACGCGGTCGATGCCTGTGGCAACAACCGACACGCGGATGAGACCTTCCAGAGCTTCGTCGAATGTCGCGCCGAGGATGATGTTTGCGTCCGGATCGACTTCTTCGCGAATACGGGTCGCAGCTTCGTCGACTTCGAACAGGGTCATGTCGCGACCACCGGTGATGGAGATCAGGAGACCCTGTGCACCCTTCATCGATGTTTCGTCGAGCAGCGGGTTGGCAATCGCCGCTTCCGCGGCCTGCATCGCACGGCCCTGGCCGGAAGCCTCGCCGGTACCCATCATCGCACGGCCCATTTCGCGCATCACGGAGCGAACGTCGGCGAAGTCGAGGTTGATAAGACCTTCCTTCACCATCAGGTCGGTAATGCAGGCAACGCCGGAGTAAAGAACCTGGTCGGCCATCGCAAATGCGTCAGCGAACGTGGTCTTGTCGTTGGCAATACGGAACAGGTTCTGGTTTGGAATGACGATCAGCGTATCGACGGACTTCTGTAGTTCCTCGATGCCCTGTTCGGCCAGACGCATGCGGCGACCGCCTTCGAAGTGGAAAGGCTTGGTCACGACGCCAACCGTCAGAATGCCCTTGTTGCGGGCAGCCTGTGCGACGACGGGAGCAGCACCGGTACCGGTACCACCACCCATACCGGCAGTGACGAAGCACATGTGCGTGCCGTTCAGGTGGTCGATGATTTCATCGATGCACTCTTCGGCAGCAGCGCGGCCAACTTCCGGCTGCGAACCGGCGCCCAGACCTTCGGTGACGTTGACGCCGAGTTGGATGACCCGGTCGGCCTTCGTCATCGTCAGAGCCTGTGCATCCGTGTTGGCAACGACGAAGTCGACGCCCTGAAGACCAGCCGTGATCATGTTGTTGACAGCATTACCGCCGCCACCGCCAACGCCGAAAACGGTGATGCGTGGCTTCAGCTCGGTGATATCCGGCTTTTGCAGCTGTATCGTCATTTTAACATTCCTTCTTTCTCTGGCCGCATCGCCCTGCAGGCCAATTCATATCAACTTCACTCGGTCCCCTGCCCGATGGGCAGACAAGGGATCAAAAACTTTCCTTCAGCCATTGCCCTACGCGGGCTATCCGGCCACTACCTGTTCCGAACGGCGAGAACATTCCGTTCTGCGCCGCATGGATTTCGATGTCCGCGATTTGCGGATAAATCATCAGCCCGCAGGCTGTGGAAAAGGCCGGGCCTTTGGCCGCGACCGGCAGGCCGGACACGCCCATGGGGCGGCCGATGCGAACGTTGCGGGCAAGAATGCGCCGCGCCGTTTCCGGCAGGCCGGTCAACTGACTGGCACCTCCGGTCAGAACCACGCGCTTACCGACAATCGGGGAAAAACCCGACTTCTGGATGCGGTCGCGGATCAGTTCCAATGTCTCTTCGATGCGAGCCCGAACGATGCGGCTGACGAGCGCGCGCGAAACCTGCGAAGGCTGGTCGCGGTCGTCTTCGCCAATCGGCGGAACGGCAATCATGTCGCGGTCGTCGGAACCATTGGCCAGCGCCGAACCGTGCACGACCTTCAGGCGCTCCGCATCTTCGATACGGGTCGAAAGGCCACGTGCCAGATCGGTGGTGACGTGGTGTCCGCCTAGACCGATGGCATCGGTGTGAACCAGACGTCCCTCGGCAAAAACCGAAATCGTCGTCGTGCCGCCGCCCATATCGATGGCAGCACAGCCAAGCTCGACTTCGTCATCCACCAGGGCTGCAAGGCCGCTGGCATAAGGTGTCGCAACAATGCCTTCGACCGAAAGGTGAGCACGGTTGATGCACAGTTCGAGGTTCTTCAGAGCAGTCCGCTCAGCCGTCACCACATGCATGTCCACGCCCAGCAGATCACCATACATGGAGAGCGGGTCGCGAATACCGCGCTCGCCATCCAGCGAATAACCCGTTGGCAGCGAATGCAGAATGGCACGGTCTTGGCGCAAAGACTGCTGGCTGGCAGCAATCAGAACTTTGCGCAGATCGCCCGATTCGACTTCCTGGCCGCCCAGATCGATGCTGGCGGTGTAGATGTCGCTGGCCAGACGGCCTGCGGACACGTTGACGATCAGGCTATCGACGGTCAGACCGGCCATGCGCTCGGCAGCGTCTACGGCCAGACGAATGACGCCTTCCAGCGCATCCAGATCGGCGATGACGCCGGATTTGACGCCGCGCGAACGCTGGTGGCCAATGCCGATGACGTCGACCTTATGTGTGCGACCGGGCAGCACTTCGGTTTCCTCACGCGGTGTGAGACGGCCGATCATGCAGACGACCTTGGTCGAACCGATGTCCAGCACCGAAACCACATGGGTCCGCTTGGACGACAAAGGCTTCAGACGCGGCAGGCCGAAATGGGAAGAACCGAATAAGCTCATGTGTTCTTCTCCGCTGTCTTGAGCGCTTTGGAGCGAGCTTCAACCGCTTTCTGACGACGCTCGGCAGCACCTTCTGTCAGTTGAACCGTTGTGCGGTCCGACAGGCGCAGATCGACGGCGGCGACATCACGCGACAGAACTTTTTCTTCCATATCCATCCGCGACAGCAGCTGCAGCGCCTTGGGAACATTCTCTTCCGGCAGCTTTACGACGATGCCGTTATCCAGATGCAGGTCCCAGCGACGTCCGGCGATGCGAACATAGGCACGCACGCGGTTGCGGATTTCCGGCCAGTCGGCCAGCTCGTCCACGAAGCCTGCTGCACCCGTTTCAGCATCACGCCCGACGAACAGCGGCAGGCCCGCATATTTGTTGTCACGCAGCGGCGCGATGACGCTGCCGCTCTTTTCGATCAGCGAAAGCTCCGTGCCGTGCTGCCAGATGCCGAAAGCCTGACGTTCTTTCAAACGCACTTCAATTGTCTTCGGGTAGATCTTGCGGACATCGACATCCTCGACCCAAGGCAAATCGGCCAGTCTCTTGCGCGCAGCATTCACATCGAGCGCGATCAGCGACGTAGCACCATCAAGCCCGAGAAGCTGAAACACATCGATTTCGGACGTCTGGATATTGCCGGAAACCTTGACGTCCTCGATCGCAAAACCCGCAGCGGATGTGGTTGCCTGAGCGACAACATCCGTGTGCCCGCCCAGCGACATGCCGTAGAGACCGATGGCGGAGAAAAATGCGAGAGTCGCAAGCGTTCCCGTGTGAGCGGGAATATGGACGCGTCCTGTGGCCAGCGAAACGCCGAAGCGAAAGCCCTTGCGCAACGGACGCGGCAAAACCATCCGCTCATCGGCAGAACCCGAGGCGGACTGCCCGCGCTTTTTAGCAGCCGATTTTTTGCTGTTCATCGCAAACACGATGCGTCCTCCACCATCCACCGGACCAAATCACCAAAGGTATGTCCGGCATGAGCTGCCATTTCGGGCACGAGGGAGGTTGGCGTCATACCCGGCTGGGTGTTGACCTCAAGCCAGATAAGCTCGCCTTCTTCTGAGAAACGGTCGTCGTAGCGGAAGTCCGAACGGCTTACGCCACGGCACCCGATCACCTGATGCGCCATAACCGCCAATGATTGAATTTTTTGGTAAATTTTTGGTGAAATTTCCGCGGGAATGACGTGTTTTGAGCCACCTTTGGCATATTTAGCATCGTAATCGTAAAAGGCGTGACCCATTGGCACGACTTCTGTCACGCCCAGAGCCTCGCCGTTCATGACGCCACAGGTGAACTCACGGCCATGAATATAGCGCTCGACCATCACTTCATCGCCATAGCGCCATTCGGACGAGCCGATAATCTGCGGCGGGTGTGACTGATCTTGCTGAACCATCACGACGCCGAAGCTGGAGCCCTCACGCACAGGCTTTACGACATAGGGCGGCTTCATGGGGTGCTGGTTGCCGATATCGAAGCGGCTCATGACCTTTTCAGCAGCAACCGGCATGCCGGATGCGGCAGCAATTTTCTTGGCTTTCGATTTGTCCATCGCCAGCGAAGAGGCCAGCACGCCGGAATGCGTGTAGGGAATTTCGAGATACTCGAGAATACCCTGAATGGTGCCGTCTTCGCCGAAGGGGCCGTGCAAGGCATTGAAAACGACATCCGGCCGCAGCCGTGAAAGCGTGGCGGCAACATCACGGTCCACGTCTATCCGTGTAACCTGAAAGCCCTCGCCTTCCAGAGCCGATGCGCAAGCCTCTCCCGACGAGAGGCTGACTGGCCGCTCGGAAGAAAACCCACCCATAAGAACAGCTACGTGCTTGCCGCTCATAAAAACCTCTGACACAAAAATCACTCAGACGAGACCACCGGAGCACCGAACTGCTCCACGATTCGCTCGCCAGCTTCGTTCCAAACACTTAAGCGGCATTAAGGTTAATGAAGTGTTTACTTTCGTTAACCGATGCCAAGCCCGATGTAATTTTTGTTAAAGAATCACACGAGGTCCGGATTCCTTCCTTGGAATCAGAGAGTTGTGCGCAATGCAAGATTCAGAGTTGGAAGATAATAAAATAAAACTGTTGCGCGCGCATAAGGCCTCACGCCGAAAAGCAAGATCGATTCGTTAACGCGAGCCGCTTTTCCCCAGGCAATTTTGGGACAGAGGGAGGAGCTCTCCCTCCCCCGCGGACAATCATAACGTCGTGTTCACCGCACAAGTCGCGACGTTTTCGTCACAGTGAACCCACTCTCCCTCATTCCTGTCCTTGTGACAGGAATCCAGTCGACGCGCGTCTGCGCGGCGGAAGGAGTCTTTTCAGCCCAAGGACTTGGGCTGGCTGGATTCCTGTGACAGGCACAGGAATGAGGGAGCGTGATAAGCCGCACCAATGCCAATTGTCTCATGTGCGATGCATAATCTCGTTGTGATGCTCGACGCTTTCACCCCGCACAATCGTTCTTTTTTATGAAATATTGCGCTTCAACCGTTTCAAAAGACCGAAAATTGCGTTAACGCACCTTTAGCCCGGTAAAGGGTCATAAGTCTTACTTAACAATGGAACTGATATAATGACCGACGCGATATCCAAGGTATCGCCGACCGCTGACAATCCGAACGATGTAAAGACAAATTCGCCTGCACGAGTTCTTACTGCCAGCGTGGTCGGCACGACCATCGAATTCTTCGATTTCTACGTCTATGCGACTGCCGCAGTGCTCGTGTTTCCGACGCTGTTCTTTCCGAACAACGACCCGATGACGGCGCTTCTGGCATCTTTCGCCACCTTCTCCATCGCCTTCTTCGCCCGCCCGCTGGGTGCCGTGGTCTTCGGCCATTACGGCGACCGCATTGGCCGCAAGACGACGCTCGTCGCCGCCCTTTTGACCATGGGCGTGTCCACCGTCATCATCGGCCTGCTGCCGACTTATGAAACCGCCGGCGTTCTGGCACCACTGCTTCTGGCGCTGTGCCGTTTCGGTCAGGGCTTCGGCCTTGGTGGCGAATGGGGTGGTGCGGTTCTTCTGGCAACGGAAAATGCTCCTCCCGGCAAGCGCAGCTGGTACGGCATGTTCCCGCAGCTGGGCGCACCTCTCGGCCTGTTCCTGTCGTCAAGCGTCTTCTGGATTCTGCTGCACTTTATGTCGCAGGAAGCTTTGCTCAGCTGGGGCTGGCGCATTCCCTTCGTCGCGTCGATCATCCTGATTGCCGTTGGCCTGTGGGTTCGTCTGTCGATCACCGAAACGCCTGCCTTCCAGAAAGCCATCGATCAGGAAGAACGCGTGGCCGTTCCGGTCGCGGAGCTTTTCCGCAAGCACAAGCGCAGCCTGGCGCTGGGCACATTCGTGGCGCTGGCAACCTTCGTGCTGTTCTACATCGGCACGGCGTACCTGCTGTCCTACAACGTCAAGATTCTGAAAATCCCGTTCCTCGACGCCCTGGAAATCCAGATCGTCGGCTCGATCGTTTTCGGTCTCTTCATTCCGTTCGCAGGCAAGCTGGCAGAGCGTTTCGGCCGTCGTGAAATCCTGATCCTCACCACCGTGCTGATCGCGGCTTTCTCGTTCCTGCTGCCAAGCCTGATGAGCGGTGGCGAAGGCTCGATCTTCGTGTTCGCAGCTCTTTCCATGGCGCTGATGGGCATGACCTATGGTCTGATCGGAACGGCACTCGCCGCCCCCTTCCCGACCACGGTGCGCTACACCGGCTCGTCGATCACCTTCAACATGGCCGGCATTTTCGGTGCATCGCTCGCACCCTATATCGCAACATGGCTACAGGTGAACTACGGCATGACCTATGTCGGCTACTACCTCTGCGCAGCCGCCATCATCACGCTGGCCTGCATTCTGATGTCGGGCAAAGACAAAGTCTAAGCCTTGAATCAAACACAAAGAAAAACCCGCGAAGTCATTGGCTTCGCGGGTTTTTTATTGTCTTCAGAAATCATTCGCCAGGATGGATTTTGTGCCGTCGAGCACGACTCGCATCACTCACCCAAATCGCAGACCAAACGCCTGCGCCGAGCAGCAAGGGCAGAATGTAAAGAAAGAAGAATGTCGCAGAACTCATGACTGCAGCCTTCCAAGGACACGTCTTGCTAACAGATACAGTACACCTGCGAGAAAAAATATGCCCCTCATTCCTGTGCTTGTCACAGGAATGAGGGAGACAATAACCGTAGTCGCGCTGACCGCGCTGATGCACTCACGCCCCCATAAACGGCTCAACCTCACGGCCCGGCATGAACAGCCCCAACCGCTTAATCTCCCACTCCAGGCGAATACCCGCATGTTCGAACACGCGCTTGCGCACGGCTTCACCCAGATATTCCAGATCGTAGCCCGTGGCGTGGCCGGTATTGATCATGAAATTGCAATGTAGCGACGACATCTGCGCGCCGCCGATGACCATGCCGCGGCCGCCTGCCTCATCGATAAGGCTCCAGGCCGAATGTCCCTCGGGGTTCTTGAAGGTCGAGCCGCCGGTCTGTTCGCGGATGGGCTGGACCGTCTCACGGTGAAGGCGAACCGCATCCATGTCTGCACGGATTTTTGCCCGATCTTCCGGGTGGCCTTCAAACAGCGCGCCGGTGAAAATCAAATCCTTCGATGCTTCTGAGTGACGATAGCTGTAACCCATATCGGCGTTGGACAGCACGTGGCTGTTGCCCTTGCGATCGACCGCGTAGACTTCTACCACCCGGTCGCGTGTTTCGCCGCCATTGGCACCGGCGTTCATGCGCAGCGCGCCACCGATGGAGCCGGGAATGCCGTAATAGAAATGGAAACCGCCGATGCCGTTGTCCATGGCCATCGCAGAGATGTGCTTGTCCGGGCAGATGGCACCGGCCTTGATGCGGTTTTCGCCCGCCAGTTCCACCTGGCCGAAGCCCTTGGCGGACAGACGCACGACAACGCCGGGAATGCCGCCATCACGAACCAGCAGGTTCGAACCGACGCCGACAACCGTCAGCGGAACATCTTCCGGCAGAATTTTGAGGAAAGCGATGAGGTCGTCCGTATCATGGGGCTGGAACATCAGTTCCGCCAGACCGCCTGCTCTGAACCACGTTACGCGATCCATCGGCGAATCCGGCGTCAAACGTCCTCTGAGTTCCTTTACTCCGTCGCCGAGTCTCTCCAGCAACTTTACCCCATCCACCTGTCTCATGCAGACTTTCCTGAAATGCTATCCAATTCCGAGGGCAGCACCGCTGCCCATTGCGTAATGTTGCCAGCCCCCAAAAGAACCACGAAATCACCCGGTTTCGCGATCCCTGCGACAGTCTTGGCCAGATCGTCGCGGGAGGTGAGATAGCGAGCATCGCGATGGCCGGCAGCCCGTGTGGCTGAAACAAGCGTCTCGGAGTTCACACCCTCGATTGCATCTTCGCCCGCCGCATAGACCGGAGCAAGAAGAATTGTGTCCGCATCGTTGAAACAATGCGCAAAATCTTCAAATAGGCTGGAAAGACGCGAATAGCGGTGCGGCTGATGCACGGCGATGATGCGACCGCTGCAAGCTTCACGCGCAGCCTTCAGCACGGCCTTGATCTCGACCGGGTGGTGGCCATAATCATCGAAAACCTGCACGCCGTTGGATTCGCCCGTCAGCGTGAAGCGGCGCTTGACGCCACCGAAGGAGGCAAGCCCCTTCTTGATATCCTCGACCGAAATGCCGAGACGATTGGCAACGGCAATCGCCGCCGTTGCATTCGAGACGTTATGACGACCCGGCATCGGCAGCACCAGATCGGTGAAAGTGAAGATCTTGCCCGTGCGGCGACGACGGATTTCCACGTCGAAAATCGACTTGGTCCCATCGATGCGAACATTGGAGAAGCGCACGTCGGCCTGCGGATTTTCACCATAGGTGATGACCTTGCGGTCCTCGATCTTGCCGACCAGCGTCTGAACTTCGGGATGGTCGATGCACAACACGCCAAAACCGTAGAACGGCACGTTTTCCACGAACTGACGGAAGGCCTCGCGCACGGCATCGAAATTGCCGTAATGGTCCAGATGCTCAGGGTCGATATTGGTGATGACGGCCACATCGGCGGGCAGCTTCAGGAACGTGCCGTCGGATTCGTCGGCCTCCACCACCATCCACTCGCCCTCACCCATGCGCGCATTGGTGCCGTAAGCGTTGATGATGCCGCCATTGATGACGGTCGGGTCCAGATTACCCGCTTCCAGCAGCGTCGCGACCATGGAGGTCGTCGTCGTCTTGCCATGCGTGCCGCCAATGGCAATCGCATTGCGGAAGCGCATCAGCTCGGCCAGCATCTCGGCGCGGCGAACGATCGGCAGGTGCTTTTCACGCGCCGCGATCAGTTCCGGGTTGTTCTTCTTGATGGCGGTCGAAACGACAACGACCTCGGCTTCACCAAGATTTTCGGCAGCCTGCCCAACAAAGACCTCGATGCCCTTGTCACGCAGACGCTGCACATTGGCGCTGTCTGCCTGATCGGAGCCTTGAACGCGATGGCCGAGATTGTGCAACACCTCGGCAATGCCGCTCATGCCGATGCCGCCAATTCCGATGAAATGGACGAGACCAATGGCTTTCGGCATCTTCATGGATGCACTCCTTTATTGTTTGTTTTGAATTGCGCAACCGGTTGTCCCCGCGCAATGGCTTCGACCAGATCAGCGAGCGCGCCAGCGGCATTCGGCTTGCCGGTTGCTTTCGCCGCCGCCGCCGTGCTTGCCAATCGTTCGGGATCGTTCATCGCATCGCTGAGCAGCGAAGACAATTTCTGCGGTGTCAGGTCCGACTGCTTGATAACGCTTGCACCGCCAGCAGCCGAAAGCGCCGCGGCATTGGCCGCCTGATCATGATCCAGCGCATGCGGATAAGGCACGAGAACAGACGGACGTCCAATGACGGAGAGTTCGGAAACTGTGGAAGCACCCGACCGGCTGATGACAAGATCGGAACCGGCGATACGCTCCGCCATATCGCCAAAGAACGGCGAGACATCCGCGGCAACACCGAGCTTCTTGTAGGAGGCGATAACGCTGTCTTTGTCTTCAGGGCGCGCCTGCTGCGTCACGGAAATACGGCTGCGCTGCTCATTCGGCATAAGGCAGATGGCCGCGGGGACCGCAGCCGAGAAAAACTGCGCGCCCTGGCTTCCGCCAAAGACGACCAATTGAAACGGCTCACCGGCATGGGAGGGCGTATAGGCGACATCGGCAGCCGTCAGCACGGCAGGACGCACGGGGTTGCCGGTCGTCACCGTCTTGGCGGCATATTCCCCTTGCGTCTCAGGTAGAAAACCGCCCGCGATGGCCTTCACACGCTTCGCCAGTGCCTTGTTGGCGCGGCCCATCACGGCGTTCTGCTCATGGATAATCGATGGCACGCCGAGGCCCGTGGAGGCCAGAAGCGGCGGCACGGTGGGGTAACCACCGAAACCTACAACGGCTACCGGCTTCAACTTGGTCACGAGACGGCGGGCAGCACGAAGGCCGGTCCACAGCTTCAGCAAGGCTTTGGCAACGGCAATGGGGTTCTTGGAGCCGATGGTGGCGGATGGCACGACGTGAATTTCATCGGCTGGGAACTTGCCCGCGTAACGTTCGGCGCGGCTGTCGGTCACCAGATGCACGGAATAACCGCGCGCCTTCAACTCGTATGCCAGCGCCTCTGCCGGAAACACATGGCCGCCGGTTCCCCCGGCGGCAAGCAGAACAATACCTTTGCTCATATTTTTACTCCGCAGGAAGGCCTGCATTGACCCGGAAGAAACTGCGCTCCTGCGCACGTTTTTCCGGGCGATGGCGGGTCAGCGCCAGCAGGAAACCGGCCGTCACACAAATCGCCATCATGGAAGAACCGCCATAGGAAATCAGCGGCAGCGTCATGCCCTTGGCGGGCATCAGTTCCAGATTAACGCCAATATTGATCATCGACTGCATACCGATCTGCAGCACAAGGCCAGCAACGGCGAAACGGACGAAATCGTCCTTTTCCTTAAAGGCGTGGCTCAAACCGCGCAGCACGATGAAAGCGAAAATCGCGACCAGCAGCATGCAGAACAGAATGCCGAACTCTTCCGCCGCAACGGAGAAGATAAAGTCGGTGTGGCTATCGGGAATGATGCGCTTGACGATGCCTTCGCCCGGTCCTTGGCCGAACCAGTTGCCGCGAATGATGGCTTCGCGTGCCGTATCCACCTGAAAGGTGTCGCCCTCGCCCGTCCAGAACCGGTCGATACGACCGGCCACGTGCGGCAGCATCAGATAGGCGGTGACGATGCCGCCAACACCAAGACCACCCAGCATGATGATCCAGAACCACGGAATACCAGCCATGAAGAACATGCCGCCCCACACGACTGACGTCAGAATGGTCTGACCAAAGTCCGGCTGGGCAATGAGAAGGGCCGCCACGATGCCAAAGGTGATGATGGCAAAGAGGTTGCCGGGAATTTCAGGATGCCGGGCGCGCTCGGCAAACAGCCACGCACAAACAATCACGAAGGCTGGCTTCATGAATTCAGACGGCTGAATGGAAAACGAGCCGATGGAAATCCAGCGGCGCGCGCCCTTGACTTCGATACCGAAGAACAGCGCAAAGATCATCATCAGCAGCGCGGCAATCAGCATGATGACGGCGACACGGCGCACCTGGCGCGGTGTCAGGAAGGACAGGCCCAGCATGATCGCCACAGATGGCACCATGAACATGGCCTGACGCTCCACGAAGAAGAAGCTGTTGAGGCCGATGCGCTCGGCAACCGCAGGAGACGCCGCGAAAGACAGCATCAGGCCGATACCCATCAGCGCGATGAACGCCGTCAGGAAGAAACGGTCGATGGTCCAGAACCATTCCGCGACCGGTCCACGGTCAATACGGCTTACCATTTCTTCAGCCTCCCTTTTCCGAGCCTACCAACATCGTCATGCCATCCAGTGCTGCGACATGGCCGACGAACGAATCACCACGTATTTCAAAATTCTTATATTGGTCGAAGCTTGCGCAAGCCGGGGATAACATCACGACATTGCCATCTCTGCCATCCGCCTGCGCATCCGCTGCCGCATGCGCGACGGCCTTGTCCAGCGTTCCGGCGATTTCGTAAGGCACGCTCTCACCCAGCGTCGCGGCAAAATCCGGTGCTGCTTCGCCGATAAGATACGCTTTTGCGACATGAGAGAACTGGGGTGAAAGGCTGCTGATGCCGCCCGCCTTCGGCAGACCGCCCGCAATCCAGTAGATGCGATCATAGCTGGACAAGGCCGGTGCCGCCGCATCCGCATTGGTTGCCTTGCTGTCATTGACGAAGGTCACGTTGCCACGACGGCCCACCGGCTGCATGCGGTGTTTGAGACCGGGGAAGGAGTTCAGCCCCGCCTTCACCTCATCGACAGAAACGCCAACCGCAAGGCAGGCAGCAATGGCCGCTGCCGCATTCTGGGCGTTGTGGCTACCGCGCAGGGTCTGGACGCCATCGAGATCGACCAGCAGCGACGAGGTGCCGCCCTCGGCCTTCATGATGCGGCTGCCTTCGGCATAAAGACCGTCCGCGACCACGTTGCGTTTGGAAATCCGCGACACCTTGACGCCAGCGCGTTCGATGCGATCAGCGATCAGTGTGCAATAGCTGTCATCCACGCCGACAACCGCCGTATCGCTGCCCGCAACCAACCGCTCCTTGATGTCGGCATAATGCTGCATCGTGCCGTGACGGTCGAGATGGTCAGGCGTGAGGTTCAGCAGAATGCCAGCAGTCGGGTTCAACGTCGGTGCAAGATCGATCTGGTAGGACGAGCATTCGACCACATAGAAGCGCTGCGCCTTCGGCGGCTCAAGGCTGAGGATCGCAGTACCGATATTGCCACCCAACTGCGTATCGCGACCCGACGATGTCAGAATATGCGCAATCAGCGCTGTCGTCGTGGATTTGCCGTTGGTGCCGGTAATCGCGATAAAGGGGCAATCCGGCGCATGCGCACGGCGCTCGCGCACGAAGAGTTCGATATCGCCGATCACCTCCACGCCAGCGGCGCGGGCAAGGTCGACAGACCAATGCGGCTTGGGGTGCGTCAGCGGCACACCGGGTGCCAGCACGAAGGTTGTGAGCTTCGACCAGTCCAGCGTGCGCAGGTCGGCTGTGTGTATGCCTTCGGCCTGAGCCTTGGCGACACTATCCGGATTGTCATCGAATGCCGTAACATCTGCACCGCCAGCCACCAGCGCCCGCGCAGTCACGAGGCCCGAGCCACCCAGACCGAACAGAGCAACCTTTTTATCCGTGAGTGAGGTGACAGGGATCATGCGATTATCTCAGCTTCAGCGTAGCAAGGCCAAGCATGGCGAGGCCCACGGAGATGATCCAGAAGCGGATAACCACCTGGCTTTCCGTCCAGCCTTTTTTCTCGAAGTGGTGGTGGATCGGTGCCATCAGAAACACGCGCCTACCGGTGCGCTTAAACCAGAACACCTGAATGATGACCGACAGCGTTTCCATGACGAACAGGCCGCCGACGATGATCATGACGATCTCGTGCTTGACGGCGACCGCGATGGAGCCGATCAGGCCGCCAAGTGCCAGCGAACCCGTATCACCCATGAAGATAGCGGCGGGCGGTGCGTTGAACCACAGGAAGCCGAGGCCCGCCCCGATGACGGCGCCGACGATGACAGCAAGTTCGCCGGTTCCCGGCACGAAATTGATCTGGAGATAATTGGCGAAAATCGCGTTACCGACGAGATAGGAAATGACGCCGAAGGTCGCTGCCGCAATCATGACAGGCACGATAGCGAGGCCATCGAGGCCATCCGTCAGGTTGACGGCATTGCCCGCACCAACAATGACGAATGCGCCGAACAGAACGAAGAAATAGCCGAGATTGACGACGAACTCCTTGAAAAACGGAAAGGCGATCGAGCTTCCCAGCGTACCACCATGTGGTGCCGTCGCCAGCGCGATTTCCATCATGAAGAACACGGCAATCGCAGCAATCACGAATTCGATGCCAAGGCGCGCCTTGCCCGAAAAACCCTTGTCGCTCTGCTTGGTAACCTTCAGATAGTCATCGTAAAAGCCGATGGCGCCAAAGCCGAGCGTCACCATCAGAACGGCAACCACATAGACGTTGGAGAGGTCACCCCACAGCAGCGAACCGCCAAGAATGCCCGCAAGGATCATTAGTCCACCCATGGTGGGCGTACCGGCCTTCTTGAAATGCGTCTGCGGGCCATCGGCACGGATCGGCTGACCCTTGCCCTGACGGATGCGCAGGGAATTGATGATGGCAGGACCAAACAGGAAGACGATGAGGGCGGAGGTGAACAATGCAGCGCCAGCCCGGAACGTAATGTACCGGAACAGGTTGAAGACTTGAACTTTGTCCGACAGTTCAACGAGCCAGATCAGCATGTTTGCCCTTTCAAAAGGCCGTTAAAGCGGCGGGCAGCAAAACGCGTGTGCCTGCGCCGCTTCAAGTTTTCGTTTCAGCACGGTTTCACCGAACACTGCTCTAGTGTCCGGTTAAAATGCTCAGATTTGGCGTCCCGTCTCGGGGAATGCCGGATACTTGTCAAGAAGGGCCGCTACGATCTTGCCGAAACCGACGCCAAGTGACGATTTTATCATCAATACATCGCCCGGCTGCACCCATTTGAGAACGAATTCGTTGAGTTCTGCCGTTGTTGGAAACCACGCAACGCTCACGCTTTCCGGCAGAGCAGCGCGAAGAGCCGTCATCGACTCACCCGCAAGCCAGACATGTTCGATGCCCGCAGACAGAAGCGGCCCGGACAATTCCTCGTGCACTTCAGCCGCGAATTCGCCCATTTCGAGCATATCGCCCAGCACGGCCACGCGCCGCCCGTTGCCGCTCACCTCTGCCGCCGCCAGCAACGCGATGGCCGCGCGCATGGAAGCGGGATTGGCATTGTAGCTCTCGTCGATCATCAGGAACGAGCCTTCGCCGACGGAGAGACGATGGCGCTGCCCCCTGCCCTTCACCGCTTCCAAAGTCCCAAGTGCGGCAAATGCCTTGTCGATATCGGCACCCAGGACGGCAACTGCGCCGATGGCGGCCATGGCGTTTTCAGCAATATGCCGTCCAGCCGCGCCGATATGCAATTCGCTGGTCTCACCGTTGATGATGGCCCAGATCGTGGATCCGTTCGGCGTGCTCTCAAAATCGGCAAGACGGAAGTCGGCCTTGGCATGCTGGCCGAATGTCAGCACATGCTCGATACCGGCATCGAACGCCGCCCGCTCCAACTGCTCGAACTGCGCATTGTCGTGGTTGAGAATGACAGCACCGCCCGGCAGGACTCCGTCGAAGATTTCTGCCTTGGCAGCGGCAATTTCTTCGAGATTGTTGAAGTTGCCGAGATGAGCCGCCGCAATGGTGGTGATGATGGCCAGATGCGGCTTTACCTGCTTGACCAGCGGGCTGATTTCGCCCGCATGGTTCATCCCGACTTCGAAGATACCGAATTCCGTATCGGCAGGCATACGCGCCAATGTCAGCGGCACGCCCCAGTGGTTGTTGAAGGAAGACACGGCGGCATGGACCTTGCCGGATGGTGCAAGAACCTGCCGCAGCATTTCCTTGGTCGTCGTCTTGCCCACAGAACCGGTCACAGCGATGACACGGGCCGATGTCCGCTCTCTGGCAGCGATGCCGAGCTTCACCAAGGCAGCCAGAACGTCTTCAACGACGATCATCGGTACGGTCAGCCGACCAAGCGCCGGCAGTTTGGATTCCGATACCACCAGAAGCCCAGCGCCATTGGCGACGGCAAAGCTTGCATAATCGTGACCATCCACCCGGTCGCCCTTGATCGCGAAGAAGGCTTCGCCCTCCTGCACGGAGCGGCTATCGATGGAAATGCCTGTAATGCCTTGCGGCAGGTTGCCGACCGGACGGCCTGCCATGACGGCGACCATGTCCGGGACTGTCCATAACCAGTTCAAATCTACAATCCTTCCAGCGCAGTACGCACCTGTTTATGGTCCGAAAATGGCAGCGTCACGCCGCCAACAATCTGACCTTCCTCATGCCCCTTACCCGCTACAATCAAAGTATCGCCATTCCCCAACAGCGAAACGGCATGGCTGATAGCCGCTGCCCGGTCTGCAATTTCAAGCGCACCGGGTGCCGCAGTCATGATTTCGGAGCGGATGGTCTGCGGCTCTTCCGAGCGCGGATTGTCATCCGTCACGATCACGATGTCGGAAAGCCTCGTGGCAACTTCGCCCATGATCGGGCGCTTGCCCTTGTCGCGGTCTCCACCGCAGCCAAAAACGGTGATGATACGACCGGATGTAAATGGTCGTACGGAGGTCAGCACATTTTCCAGCGCATCCGGCTTGTGCGCATAATCCACATAAGCCAGCGCACCGTTCTTGGTCTGGCCGATCAGCTCGAGACGGCCAGCGGCCCCGACCAGCTTTTCCAGCGCCTTGAGCGCCACCGAAGGGGCAACGCCAGTCGAGATCGCAAGCCCTGCGGCAACCAGCGCGTTGGCGACCTGAAAATCACCGGCCAGCGGAATATCGACTTCGAAAATCTTGCCCTGGAGATGCACTTCGATCATCTGCTTGTGGCGGAAATGCTCGACGCGTTTCAGCGCCAGATAATCGCCCTTGCGACCGACTGTGCGCACATCATGGCCCGCATCCTTGGCGGCCTTGATGGCGCGGTCCGACCATGCGTCGTCAGAGAAGATGACGACCGGAGAACCCTTCGGCAACAGCGTATCGAACAGCCGCATCTTGGCGGCCATATAGTCTTCGATGGTGGGATGATAATCCATATGGTCGCGACCGAGATTGGTAAAACCGGCGGCTGCCAGTTTCACGCCATCCAGTCGGCGCTGGTCGAGGCCATGGCTGGACGCCTCCATCGCCGCATGGGTCACGCCTTCGTCCGCCAATTCGGCCAGCAGCGCATGCAGGGAAACCGGATCAGGCGTCGTCAGCGAACCATACTCTTCGCGACCGGGTGCGATAACGCCAGTGGTGCCAATCTGTGCCGCAGCATGACCCGCGAAAGTCCAGATTTGACGAATGAAGGAAGCGACCGAGGTTTTGCCCGCCGTGCCGGTCACGGCAATCATCGTCTCAGGCTGCTTGCCATAGAAGCGCGCGGCAGAAAGGGAGAGATAACGGCGCGGGTCGGAGACAACGAGAACCGGCACACCGGTTTCGATGGCGTGACCGGAGACGACTGCGACCGCACCCTTGGCCACGGCGTCCTGCACGTAAGTGCTGCCATCCGCCTTGGTACCGGCAACCGCCACGAACAGCGATCCTGGCTGGGCCTCGCGGCTATCCGCCGTAATCCCGGTAATATCCAGCGCTCCGGTCTCTGTCCGCAGCAACTCGTTCAGTTCCGGAAACTCAGTCCCGGAGAGGTCTCGCAAATTCATCGATGTGTCCGTCTTGTCCCCCCGGCGCGATTCGCCGGTCCGTCATAAGCTGTACCAATCAATAAGACACCAGCAAGGCCGAACCGTCCTTGCCGAACTTGGGTTTGACGCCAAGAATGGCTGCGGAACGGGCGATGATATCGTGCACCATCGGTGCCGCAGATGTACCGGCCAGTGCTGCGCCATTGCCCTTGTCCGTCTTCGGTTCGTCGATGAAGGACAGAACCACATATTCCGGCTTGTCCATCGGGAAGGCAGAGAGGAAGGCGTTGAAGTTCTTGTCGTGAACATAGCGACCGTTGACGACCTTGTCGGCCGTGCCGGTCTTGCCGCCCACATTGAAGCCTTCGACACGCGCATTACGGCCAGAACCATTGACGCCGTTCCATTCGAACAGGAAGCGCATGTCCTTGCTGGCACCCGGCTGCAAGACCTGCTTGGCCACCTGATCGGCCTGCGCCACCGTGCGCGGCAGGAAAGTCGGCTCGATCAGCTTGCCACCATTCACCAGTGCCGCACCGGCAATCGCCGTCTGCAAAGGTGTCGTGGACACGCCGTGACCGAAGGAAATGGTCACCGAGTTGATCTTCTTCCACACACGCGGCTGCGATGGCATGGCGATTTCCGGCAGCTCCGTCTGCATCTTGGTCAGAAGACCAAGCCGCGTCAGAAACTCCTTATGGCCTTCGATGCCAACCGTATCGGCAATCTTTGCAGTACCAATGTTGGAGGAATACTGGAAGATTTCAGGCACGGACAGGATGCGGCCCTTGCCGTGGAAATCCTTGATGGTGAAGCCGCCGATGCGGATCGGCGCACGTGCATCGAACGTATCGTTAATGTGCACCTTGCCGGAATCCAGACCCATGGCGATGGTGAAGGACTTGAAGGTCGACCCCATCTCGAACGTGCCGTTCGACATGCGGTTCAGCCAGCCCTCTTTGGCACCTTCAGCCGGGTTGTTCGGATCATAATCCGGCAGCGATGCCATGGCGAGAATTTCGCCGGTGTGAACATTAATGACGACAGCGCCTGCCCCGATCGCCTGAAACTTCTTGATGGCATCCGCAACCACTTCACGCACGATGGCCTGCACACGCAGATCGATCGAAAGCTTGACCGGTTCCAACGGCTGGTCGGATGTCATGCCGAGTGCCGTCAGGTCAGCAAGACCCTGGCTGTCGAGATACCGCTCCATACCGGCAACGCCGCGGTTGTCGATATTTACATGGCCAACGACGTGAGCGGCGGTATGCCCTCCGGGATAGAAACGACGCTTCTCAGGACGGAATCCGATGCCGGGAATGCCAAGCGCCAGAATCTGGCTCTGCTGCTTCGGCGTCAACTGGCGACGCAGCCACTGGAAGCGCGATTCGGATTTCAGTTTCTGATAGGTGCCGCGCGTATCCAGATCGGGCAGAACCGTCTGCAGTTTTTCGATGGCTTCATCGACATCGACAATGCGGTGTGGCTCGGCAAACAGGGAAACGGTGCGAATGTCGGTCGCCAGCACTTCGCCGTTGCGGTCGAGAAGGTCGGGGCGCGAGGCCATCAACCGGTCTGCGGGCGCAATGCTGGAAACGGTTTCCGGCTGGGTCATACCATATTGAACGAGACGTCCACCGACGACGCCGTAAAATGCGATGAAACCGACGATCAGCAGACCAACGCGGGTTTTCGCCTGTGTGGCGCGCCGCTTGCGCGCACCTTCGAAGGCAGCATGGTCGGCAAAGCCGCTGGTGCTTGCGGAAAAATGAGCCCTGCTTTTCAGAACCATGACGCGTGACAGAAAAGACATCAGTCCACCGCTCCAGTTATCGTTTCATCCATATCGCCAGCCTCGTCGCCCGGCTCTGCACGCACAGCCGGCATAGGCTGTGCAGGGCGCGCAGCCCGCGCACGCGGCTGTGGTACGGGGGTGCCGCCAGTGGCGACGATCTGTCCGGCAGGTTTGGATTTGGGTTTTGCGCCGCCCAGCGTCGCACCGGGCTTGGAGCCGTTCATGGCAGCGGCAATCACATCTTCCACGCTCATGCCCTGCGGCTCCGGTGGCTGCGGCAATTGCGAGCGCAGCATCGGCAATTCCTTCGGCTGGGAAAGCTGCGTCGGCTGTGTCGGTGCCAAGGCCAGATCGCCCTGATAGGCATTGACCAGACGGTGCAGACGGTTCGGCTGCGTCAGCAGCGCCCAGTCCGCCCGCAGAAGGTCGATGGTGTCCTTCTCCAGCTTGATTTCGGTTTCCAGCTTCTTGACGGATTCCAGCTTCACATCGGCCTGATGCTTGATGGTGTAGGTCACGACGGCAGCAGACACCATCACACCCATCAAAATGAAATCGAGAGTACGCAGCATGTCAGCCTCCCATCTTTTCGAGGCTTGTGAGATCGGGAAGCTCGAAGATCGAAATGTCGGCTGGCCGCGCGGGTGCCGTTGTGCGGACACCGGCGCGCAGCTTGGCAGAACGGGCACGCGGATTGATATCCGCCTCATCGTCACTAGCGGCAATCATCGGCTTGCCAAGGGCATCGAAAATCGCCGACTTGGCAGCGAGCATCGGCATATGGCGCGAGCCCGCAGCACGGTCGGAACGATCGGCGAAATATTTCTTGACGATGCGGTCTTCCAGCGAATGGAACGTCACCACGACCAGCCGACCACCGGGCTTCAAGGCCCGCTCGGCTGCAAACAAAGCCTGCGCCAGCTCACCCAGTTCATCATTGACGAACACGCGTAGCGCCTGAAACACCCGCGTTGCCGGGTGAATCTTGTCCTTGGCCTTGCGTGGGGTCACGATCTCGATCAGCCCGGCCAGATCACGCGTGGTGCGGAAAGGCTCGTCGGCACGCTTCTTTTCGATGGCGCGCGCAATGCGGCCCGACTGTTTTTCCTCACCGAGAAAACCGAAGATGCGAATGAGGTCACCGACCTTGCAACGGTTGACGACATCGGCAGCCGATACACCCGAGGACGACATGCGCATATCCAGCGGGCCGTTGCGCTGGAACGAGAAGCCGCGCTCGGCCTCGTCGATCTGCATGGAGGAAACGCCGATATCGAGCACGATACCATCCAACCCTTCGGCTGGCGCATGCGCTGCAAGATTGGAAAACTGCGATTGAATGAGCGACAGACGACCGCCATTGGCGGCCACCATAGCCTGGCCATCGGCTATGGCATTGGGGTCACGGTCGAGTGCGATGACATGCGCGCCCTGATCGAGAATGGCCTGGCTGTAACCGCCTGCGCCGAAAGTACCGTCGAGAATGACTTTTCCGGGCGCTGGCTCCAGCGCTTTCAGAACTTCGTGGAGAAGAACCGGAATGTGGCGAACCGGTCCGCCACCGGCATCAGAAGATTGTTCGCCAGAATTCGCCGCCATTCCGTTTCCCCGTCCTATACGGGGCGAGCAGCCGTAAAACCGCGCCCCGTTCTTGCAGCCTTCTGCGCCTCGTAAAACGCTTCGGGTTGCCACAACTGAAAATGATCCGCTCGACCCACAAAGGTAACCTCGGTGGTGATGTTGGTGAATTCCCGCATGAAATCCGTCACCATCAACCGCCCTTCCGCATCGAGCTTCATGAAAATGCCGCCGCCGTGAACCAGCAGCGACATTGCGTTCGCTTCCGGCGAAAACGCATCCATCGACGCGATCTGCCGTTCGTATCGTTCGAGCAAGTCCGGACCGCCTACGCTGATGGCCGGAAATGCAAAATCCTGGAGACAATAAAGCTCCTGAATGCCGCGCTCCGTCAGCACCGAACGAAACAGAGACGGAACCGAAACGCGCCCCTTGGCGTCGATCCTGTTCGTCACGTTCGATAAAAATCGACCCATTCTTAAACTCGCCAAAGCCGCCAAATGCAGAGCCGAAACTTGCACCGACCGGCAACACCGTTACGCACGACAAATCGCTGACCGGTAGGACGTAATGCCCATCGGACCCTTGCAGGCCTCTCCGTTTCAGAGATTGCGGGTCAAAAACACGACCCTTTGTGGTGTGCATTTGGGATACCATGGGACACTTTGGGCGTCAATGGGAGAAGCCGGCGGGATACCAGCCTCGGATCGAGTATTCATATCCCGTTAAGTTTAACGAATGGTTTACCGTGTTCATTCAAGGGCTTGAGCAACGACAATAAAAAATCGCCCCTAAAATCTTATTTTAGAAGCAATAACAAGTACTTATATACGATGAGGGAGGTCGGCTCCTAAGAGCCTGTATTAAAAAGGAATTTGCCAGTTGGCCTGTAAGCCGGGTTCTGTATGGCCCCGGTTTGACCCGGAACGTGGCAGCCATTCATCTGGGACGACATTTGCACGCCGCCTCTCGCAACCCACCCGGATGACTCGCCCAAAAACCGGCTGTAGGTCCGCTTGCGCGCACCCCACGTCATCCCTATTCGGTCTTGCTCCCGGTGGGGTTTACCATGCCACCCCTGTTACCAGCGGCGCGGTGGGCTCTTACCCCACCCTTTCACCCTTACCACTATAAAAGTGGCGGTCTACTCTCTGCGGCACTTTCCCTAGGGTCGCCCCCGCCGGACGTTATCCGGCACCGTGTTTTCGTGGAGCCCGGACTTTCCTCACCCTACCGTCTTTCGACATTGGTAAAGCGCGGCTGCCCGGCCAACTGGCACGGGCTCCTTAGACGGGTTCAGAAACGAAAGCCACCGGAAAATCCGCAAACGGATCATTACGCCGAGAAAACCGGCGCAAAATCCGTCTCATAGCCCTTGTCGATGATTTGACCCTCAACAAGAAGCTCCGCCCCTAACCGCCCGATTTCATCAGAGCTTTTAGCAGCAGCACCGCATCCACCCGTCAAAACGGCGATGCTCGGCGAGGCCGTGTAGCCAATGGCCGGGAAACCGCTGCGCGTATAGGAGGTCACGCAAGCCGCCATGGAAATGCGGGCTCGGTCGATGGATGGTATCAGTGTCTCGATGATATCGGACAAATTATCGCGAACCTCAGCGTTTCCGCCAGAACGGAACCACTCGCGTATCTCCTGATCCGTCGTCAGAGGAACATCATCCGGCTCTCCACCGATCTTCAGATAAAACTTGCCATCGGGATAGCGCACCGGCGGCAAAAGATAGATGTGTTTGCGCGGATCTTCAGGCTCATAAATCAGCGACGGCATGCCGGCATAAACATGCAGCTCGTCATCGGGGATCTCGAAAAAGGCAACGGTCCGGGCATAAACCTCCATCTCAAGCGCCTGCGGCAACAGCCCATCGGCAATGGAGAACCCGCCCGCTGCAACCAGAACCTTTTCCGCGGTATAGACCGCGCCGGAGGCAGTCGTCACCGTAGCAACACCGCCCTGTTCCCGCACGCTGACGGCGACGTCATCGATCCGCGTCACGCCACGCTTTTCAGCGACCGCAATCTGCGCTCGCACCAGTTCGCGCGGATTGACGTATCCGGCATTGTTCTTTTCGAACACACCTTCGCAGCCACTCTCGAATGTAAAATAAGGGAACCGCGCAGCAAGCTCCGCATAATGGAGAATGTCTGTCTCGACACCCAGCGTCTCCGCAGCCGCACACACATTCTCGATATAGGGAAAGCCAGTGCCACGCTTCTTACCTACAATCAGGCAACCGACCTCTCCGTAGAACTCAACGCCGCTCTCGCACTCTATGTCCGCGTACCGGGCAATCGAACGGTTGGCGAGACGCGCCCAATCCGCGTTGCTATCGATGGTGCGGGTAATGCGCGCCGCGTCGTAATGGCTGGCGAAAACGCCGGTATGGCTCTTGATATCATCAGGTTCACGCGGCCCGATCAACGCCACGCCATCCGTATGTTCCGCAAGATGCCGAGCCGCCGCAGCCCCCATCATGCCCGCACCGACCACGATATATCTAAACTGTATTGCCATGTTCGAGCTCACCGAGTTTCGATTCCGTTACAACGAGTTGTAGCGGTTTGCGGAATCGATGCCAGAGGGTTTGGAGTAAGGTGATGGTGGGTGGGGCTTACCCCCCTCTGCCTTGCCAGGCATCTCCCCCACAGGTGGGGAGATCGAATCGTGGTTAGCTCTCGGCCATCTCTAACGTTGAGAGTGAAGCGGGGTTCGTTCGCCCAGCCGATCTCCCTCCTTGTGGGGGAGATGGCCGGCAGGCCAGAGGGGGGTAAGCCACACCCGCCATCATCCAATGCAGCAACTAAACAAACACCGGCCCCACCTGCCCCGCAAAATCCTCTTCCACCAATTGCCCATCCAGCAACAGAACCGCACCCAACCTACCGATCTCATCCGAAGATTTCGCCGAAACGAAATTTCCGCCCGTCAAAACAGCAATGTTCGATGACTGCGTATATCCAATATATGGATAACCCGTGCGCGTGATCGAGGCCACGCAGGAGCCTGACCTAACAGGGCAACCGGCAAGCTCCGGCATCAACTCGATCGCGCGCTTCACCAGAAAATCGACCTCGCCTGCCGTCCCATCCGAGTGAAACCAGGCCACCGCCTCATCCAAGGTTTCCAGCCTGCCCTTTTCACTCTCGCCACCGATTTTCAGGTAAACCTTGCCATCGGGATATCTCACCGGCGGCAGAATGTAGACGATGTCGTCGGCATTTTCCGCGAGCACGATGGTCGAAGGCATTCCATCAAAAGACCGCTGCTTTTCGTCGTCCAACTCGAAAAACGCAATGGTCCGGCCCGTCGCCGCCATATCCACTTTCGATGGCAGCAGATCGGCCATATTGGTGAAGCCACCCGCAGCGACGATGACCTTCTCCGCCGTGTAGCGCTGCCCCCCATCCGTCACCACCTCAACGCCGGAGCCGGTATCGTGAATGCGCATCGCCGTCTCGCGGATCAGCTTGGTGCCCTGCGCTTTGGCAATCGCGACCTGCGCCTTCACCAAGGCGCGCGGATTGACGTAGCCCGCATTGCGCGGCTCGAACCAACCATCATGATCATCAGGCAGGTCGAACATCGGAAAGCGCTGTCCCAGCTTTGCCGAATCAAGCACCTCCACCTCGAGCCCCAACCGGTCACGCGCCGCCATGGCACCCGACACATAGTCGCCGCCCAAACCCTTGCCGTTGCCGGTAAACAGGCAACCCGCCCCATGGTAAAACCGAATGCCGCTTTCCGCTTCGATCTGCGCATAACGACCGATGGAGCGTTTCGCCAGCTCCGCCCAGACCGGATCACCATCGAAACCACGCGTGATTCGCGCTTCGTCGTAATGGCTGGAAAACACACCATTGTGGTTCTTGCGATCCAGCGGTTCAGCAGGCCCGATCAGCGCCACACCATCTGTGGCGATGGAAAGATGGCGCGCCGCCGCCGCGCCCATCATGCCCGCACCGACGACGATATATTTGAAATCCGGCATCTTTCACATCCCCACGGTCCTCATTCCTGTGCTTGTCACAGGAACCCAGTCAGCCCAAGTCCTCGGGCTGAAAAAGACTCTTTTACCGCCGCGCGGACGCACGTCTACTGGATTCCAGTGACGAGCGGGTGGTGCAATGCATCAACTCTGCAACAGGGCCTGCACCTTACCGCAATAACGCTTCGAGACCGGGTTCATGCGCGTGGCCCCGTGGCCTGCATTGTAGCGCAAAATCGTGCTGCACACCTGGCTGCCGCCGAGCTGGTGAGCAATCGCCAGATATTGCATGCCCCAGCGGATGTTGGTCTCAGGATCGTAAAGCGCCTTGGTCGTGCCGCGATAGCCCATCATCCGCGCCGTGGCGGGCTTGATCTGCATGAGACCGACTTCGCCGGCACGTCCCCGCGCCTTCGGATTGAACTTGCTCTCGACGGAAACGATGGCATGCGCCAGATTGGTTGGCACGCCGTAACGCTTGGCATATTTAATGATAAGGTCGGAATATTCATTCTTCAAAACTGTCGGAAGAGACTTCTCGGGAATGGGATAGCCGGGTTTGCGGAAATAGGTTTCCAGCGGAATGGTTTGGGTCTTCACGTCGTCCTTGGCTAAAACGATACCACTCTGTGCCGCGAGCATGGAAAGACAGGCCGAGACAGCAAAAAGCACTCTTCTCATCAGTAAAAAGGATCTCCGATACGAAGACTTTGGGGGCTTCACTGCATAGCGAAGCCAACGGGAGAGTTCATCGGAACAATCCGGCAAAAGTCCTCATCATTATTGTTGACGATCTCTGTTCGAAACGGAACAGGTCGCGGTTTGATGAGGGGTTATAGAGGGGCATAATAAGGAATTACTGTGGCGAGGCAGAAAATACGCTTGGCCAAATCAATTTTACTGAACGATTTTTCTAAGAAATCGCTTTAAACGCTGCGAAATTTTGGCAGGCTTAAAATCAACCGGTGCAGCGTATCGATGGTCGAGACATCGGCAATGCCATCCACCAAAGCAGGCCTGAAATGGCGCTGGAAAGCCGCCACGGTACCCTCGGTCTGCTCCCCATAAACACCATCTATTTCAATGCCGTACCCATAGAGAGACAGCATCGATTGCAAGGCTTCGACGGGCTGGCCGCTATCGCCGCGCTGAAAGAAACGACCGCCGCCTATGGGCGCAGGCGTCACCCAGTGGCCGATACCGTTCTGCGACAGGATGTCCCACGGGAATTTTTCACCCGGATCGATCTTGCGGATAGGCGCGATATCGGAGTGTCCCAGCACCCGCTCAGGCGCGATGGACCACCGCGCGCCGCAATCGCGACACAATTCGATGACCGCTTTTATCTGGACTTCAGGAAACTCCGGCAATCCGGCAGGATGACCCAGATTGGCAATCTCGATGCCAACAGAGCGGGAGTTGATATCGACAGCCCCGTCCCAAAGGCTCTTACCCGCATGCCACGCACGACGGCTTTCCGGCACCATCTGCACGACGCGGCCGTCTTCGTAAACGAAGTAATGGCTGGAGACCTGGCTTTCAGGATTGGCCAACCACGCCAATGCACCATCGGCGCTGTTCATGCCGGTATAATGAAGAATGATGATATCGGGGCCATCGACCCCTTCCCGCTCGCCATGGTTCGGAGAAGGCACGACGGAAGCACCCGCATAGTCCGCTGTGAATTCACTCATGCGACGCGGCGTTCTTTCTCGATGGCCGCATAGGCCGCGTTCAGCGCTGCCATACGCTCATTGGCCGCCGCATGCAGCTCCATGGGAACGCCGCGAGCGATGAGCTTATCCGGGTGGTGTTGCGCCACCAGCGAACGATAGCGCCGGCGAATGTCGGAAAACTCGTCGGACGGCGAAACACCCAGAACCCGGTAGGGATCGCGCCCTTCCATATGCACATGCCGTGCCATGATCGTCTCGAAATGATCGTCGCTGATACGGAATATTTCCGAGATACGTCCCAGAAACGCCAGTTCACGCTCGTGAATCAAGCCGTCGGCTTTGGCGATGTGAAACAGTCCGTCAACGACGCTTTCCAGCATTTCGCAGTTCTGGTCACCAGAACCGCAAAGCCCTGCAAGCCGCTCCGCATAGGCCTCGTAACCGGCCACGTCCTGGCGAGCCAGATTGTATAAGCGTGCCACGTTCTTGGCTTCATCTTCGGGAAAATCGAAAATCTGGCGAAAAGCCTGAACCTCGGCATCATTCACCATGCCGTCGGCCTTGGCCATCTTGGCAGACAGCGCAATGATGGCGACCGAAAAGGAAACTTGTCTGCGTGTTTCCGCGTCGCCTTCGAACACGGTTCGAACGGCCTCGATCACACGACCCAGCACGTTGCCCGCTGCATCGCCTATAGCGCCGAGCAGCCGTTCCCACAGAGATGAAAGTTGCAAACAGGCAAAATCGTACATCATGACATCAAGCATAAAGCGCAGCTTGACGAATGCAATATGCATAAAGGTCGCGGCTCATTAACTTTTTTTCATCTTCAAGACCTGCTCGTCGCGCTGGATTGAGTGTTTGTGGCGCGCGGTCAAACTGGTTTTCCACAGGTCGGCAATGGCATGGACCCAAGAGCTGCGATTGAAACGATTAGATCGGCAAAAGCCGTCAATCACTTTGAAAATCGCCCCGAAACGCCCGATTTTCTTGAGAAATTCACTTTACATGCCACATTCTGTCACGCATCCATTTGCCACACGACATCTTTGGAATGAACACGAAGGAGTGCCACGATGGCCAAACAGAAAGTCGCAATGTTGACCGCAGGCGGTCTCGCACCCTGCCTCTCCTCTGCCGTGGGTGGCTTGATCGAACGCTACAGCGACATCGCGCCTGATATCGACATCGTGGCCTATCGCTCCGGTTATCAGGGCGTTCTTCTGGGCGACAGCGTCGCAATCACCGCAGACATGCGGGAAAAAGCGCACCTCCTGCACCGCGATGGCGGCTCGCCCATCGGCAACAGCCGCGTCAAGCTGACCAACGCCGCAGACTGTGCCAAGCGCGGCCTCGTCAAGGAAGGCGAAAACCCGCTGAAGGTTGCAGCCGACCGTCTGGCCAGCGATGGCGTTACGATTCTCCACACCATCGGCGGCGATGACACCAACACCACGGCGGCAGATCTTGCCGCCTATCTCGGCGCGAACGGCTATGACCTCACCGTCGTCGGCCTTCCCAAAACCGTCGACAATGATGTGGTGCCCATCAAGCAGTCGCTGGGCGCATGGACCGCAGCAGAAGTCGGCGCAAACTTCTTCGACAATGTCAGCAACGAGCAGAGCGCGGCACCCAAAACCTTCGTCATTCATGAAGTGATGGGTCGCCATTGCGGCTGGCTTACCGCTGCGACCGCCCGTGCCTATATTCAAAAGACCAAGGGCAATGAATATGTCGAAGGTCTGTTGATGGACGAGAAGCTGAAAAGCATCGACGGCCTCTATCTGCCGGAAATGGCCTTCGATATTCAGGCCGAAGCCGAACGCCTGAAAAAGATCATGAACGATACCGGCTTCGTCACGCTGTTCGTCTCGGAAGGTGCCGGTCTCGATTCCATCGTGGCCGAACGTGAGGCGGCTGGCGATACCGTCAAGCGTGATGCCTTCGGTCACGTCAAGATCGATACGATCAACGTAGGTGGCTGGTTCCAGAAGCAGTTCGCCAGCCTCATCGGCGCAGAACGCACCATGGTGCAGAAGTCGGGCTATTACGCCCGCTCCGCCCCCGCCAACGGTCAGGATCTTCGCCTCATCCAGAGCATGGTCGATCTGGCCGTGGAAAGCGCACTCAACAAAATCTCTGGCGTTACCGGTCATGATGAGGACCAGGGCGGCAAGCTGCGCACCATCGAGTTCCCGCGCATCAAGGGTGGCAAGCATTTCGAGCTTGCTACTCCATGGTTCGGCGAAGTCATGGATCACATCGGTCAGCCTTACAAGGCTGCCTGATCGTCAGGCCAAGCGCTTCTCTGCGCCGCATTATGTGTCTCCGCTAATGGACTGTGGCGGAAACACACCGCTCATCACGTTATCTATATCAGGCTCAGAAATCCGTTTCGGTTTCTGGGCCGATGTTGTAGGTTAAAAGAAAATGACGTCGGGGAGGGCAAGGAGGAACGCATATGTCCGCACAAGTCTGGCTGGTATTTTGTGCAGCCTGTGTGATTCTGTTCGCATTGCCTTCGCCCATATCCTTCAAAGTCGCGAGCTACGCGGCCATTCGCGGCAAACGCGCCTTCGTCGCCTCCGTCATGGGCGCAACACTGGGCATCGTTACAACGGTTACCGCGGCGTCCATCGTCGTTGCAGGCTCCGAATTCCTGCCCTCCACCGTTCTCAATATCGTTCAATGGGCTGGAACCGGCTGGCTGATGCTGTTCAGTCTGTGGACGATAGCCACGCCGGCAGCGCGTGAAGCGAATGCGGATAACGATAATCTGCGCGGCAAGACCTTCGGCACCATCTTCACGGATTGCTTCGTCATTGCAGCACTGCGCCTGCGCTATTTCGGCTTCTTCGTGGCCTTCCTGGTGCAGTTCGTAAACGGCACACGCGACGTCATCGAAATGATCATGCAAATGCAGGCGGTCGTCCTTCTGCTTGCCTTTGCCTGCCTGGTATTCCAGGCCACTTTCACGCGGCTGACCATCACCTCCGTGCGGCGCATGTCCGTCACCAAAAAGCTGCGCAACCCCAAAAGAACGCACTTCATTGCAGGGCGTGCCGTGACTGCGGGATACCGCCGAATCGCTGCTTGAAACGTGAATATAAGTCACTGCTTGCCGGAAACCTTACGATAGGTTAATGATCGCCGGATAGGGACTGCCTGCTTCGCAAGAAACGGTGGTATCGAGCGACAGGCACATTCAAGGGCGGACGCATGAAAATTGAGGGCAATTTTCGCCGGAAATCGGCTGTTCTTTTGTCGTCCACCGTGGCCATTGCGCTGACACTGGCTGGATGTACAAGCGTCGAAGTCGCATCCAAGGGCGATGTCGCCAAGCCTCAGATAGCCTCCGCACCACAGGCTCCCGCCGCCCAGACTCAAGAAACCGCCGCCGCAAACCCGGCTGGTACGGCATCCGCCACAGCGCAGGTCGCAGCAAATTCCACGACCGAACCCCTGCCGACAGCAGTCGCCCTGAAGGGTGGTCGCGTCGCCTTGCCGCCTGCATCGGAAATTGCAGCCGCAGCAGCCATCGACGCACAAATTCAGCCACAGGCAGCAACCCAGCAGATTGCGCTCGCAGCACCGGCAGCGACAACGCCTGCTGCAGCCGCTCTGACACACCAGACCGCCACCTCTGCCCTGCCGCAGGTCGTTGCACTCAAAGGCAGCTTCCCCCCTGCCCCGGGCGCACCCGGCACACCATCGGCAGCCGCTGTTCCATTGACGGAAGAGATGATGCGCCAGCAAAGCGTCATCCCTGTTCCCAAACCGCAAGGTGCCATGCTGGCCTATGCCTCGGCTCCACAAAACGCAGCCCTTGCCGCCATCAGCACCCGCGAAGGCCTGACGCCGTCACTGGATGCGCCATCCATGGCTGGCCGTCAAAAGCTCAGCGGCCTCATCACCAAATACGCGACCATGTATCAGGTGCCGGAAGATCTCGTCCACCGCGTGGTCATGCGCGAAAGCCGCTACAATCCCAATGCCATCAACGGCGGCCATTTCGGCCTGATGCAGATCAAGCACGCCACAGCCCGCTCCATGGGCTTCGATGGCCCAGCCTCCGGCCTGTTCGATGCTGAAACCAACCTGAAATACGCGGTAAAGTACCTCCGCGGTGCCTGGCTCGTCGCCGACAACGACCGCGACAATGCCGTACGCCTCTATGCCCGTGGCTATTATTACGATGCCAAGCGCAAGGGCATGCTGCACGTTCTGCGCAAGTAGGGTTATTTCCCAGACAGCATACGGCAGTGGGTGGGGCTCACCCCCCTCTGTCCTGCCGGACATCTCCCCCACAAGGAGGGAGATCGGCTAGACGCAAGCGCCCACTTCATCAACGGCGTTCAAGATGGCCGAGAGCTAACCACGATTCGATCTCCCCACCTGTGGGGGAGATGTCCGGCAGGACAGAGCGACTGTCTTGGCAGTCAAGCGTTTTGCCATGGTTTATTTTCCCGGATGATGGCGTTGAGGATGGTGAGAAGCTTGCGCATGGTGGCGACAATGGCGACGATCTTGGGCTTGCCGGATGCCACGAGGCGATCGCGGAAGGCTTTGAGGAACGGATTGTGACGGGACGCAACCAGTGCCGCCATGAACAGGACAGCCCGCACCTTCGAGCGCCCGCCACCGATAAAGCTCTTGCCTTTCCACTTGCCCGATTGCCGCGTCCATGGTGCCAGT